>CBDURV010000276.1:0-6026 GCA_965369495.1 uncultured bacterium | reverse complement strand
CGCGAGCCCCAACGCGGCACCGTACTTGGCCAACGCCGCGAGTTGATCCGACGTGCCGCCCCCCGCGACCCCCCCCATCAACGCCGAAGCACGAAACAGCGCGCCCGTCTTGCGCTCGTGGATGAACTGCGCCCGCTCCAGCTTCGGCTCGGCGCCCTCCGCCTCGATGTCCGCAATCTCGCCGCCCACCATGCCGGACGAGCCGGCGGCCAGCGCCAACTCGCGCACGAGCGGCACGATCGCGTCCTTGCGCTGCGTCTCCTCGACCAGCACGCGGAACGCTTCGGTCTGCAGCGCGTCACCGGCGAGGATCGCGGTCGCCTCGTTGTAAGCCTTATGACAGGTGGGGCGACCGCGGCGCAGGTCGTCGTCATCGATCGACGGCAGGTCGTCGTGAATCAACGAGTAGGTGTGCAGCATCTCCAGCGCGCAGCCCGCGGAGAGCGCGTCGGAATCGCGACCGCCGACGGCGCGGCAAGCGGCAATGGCGATCGCCGGCCGCAGGCGCTTGCCGCCCGCGAAGATGGCGTAGCGCATCGCCTCGTGCAGACGGCGCGGCTCCTCTTCGGGCGACGGCAGCGCGCGGTCAAGGGCCGCATCCACGAGCGTGCGCGCCTCCGCCAGGAAGGCGTCCAGCGTCACGCCGGCTCCTCTTCGAAGGGCTGCTCGTCTTCGCCTACAAGCTTGCGCACCCGCTGCTCCGCGTCCTGCAGCATGGCGTAGCAGGTCTTGAGCCGCTTGACGCCCTCCTCGTAGCGCGTCATCGCGCTCTCGAGATCGAGTTCGCCCGATTCGAGCGCATCGACGATTTCCTCCAGCGACGCGAGGTGGGTTTCGAACGTTTCGGTCTGCTTCTTTTTTGCGGGCATGGTTCTAGCCTTCGACGATCGACTGAATTTCACCATCGCCAAGTACTGTCCGGATCACGTCACCACCAGCGACATCGGCGGCGCGACGGACCACACGATTATCCTTCATTGTCACGCTATAGCCGCGCGCCAGCACCTTGAGCGGCGAAAGCGCCTCGAGTCGCGCGCCGACGGTGCGCATGCGATGGCCGGAAAGTTCCACCGAATCGCGTGCGCCGCGACCGATGCGAACGGAGAGATCATCGAGCGTGCGCGCCGCCTCGTGCACCGGTTCGTAGGGGCGCCGAAAGCAGCGCGCGCCGGCGATGCGTTCCACGCGCTCGCGCATGCGATCGACCTGCAAACCGAGTCCGCGCGCCAGCCGTTTGCGCTGCGCGTCGAGCCATCCCTGCACTTCGCGCCGGTCGGGGGTGATCGCCTCGGCGGCGGCGCTGGGGGTCGCGGCGCGCAGGTCGGCCACGAGATCGGAAATGGACACGTCCACCTCGTGGCCCACGGCACTCACCACCGGTGTCCGCGCCGCGAAAATGGCGCGCGCGACAACCTCCTCGTTGAACGCCCAGAGATCCTCGAGCGAACCACCGCCGCGCCCCACCACCAGGATGTCGAACCCGAGGGTGTCGGCGTGCGCGATGGCGTCCGCGATTTCGCCCGCGGCGGTGGCGCCCTGCACGCGCGTGGGCACGATGACCAGTTCGAGTGCGGGCCAGCGCCGTCCCGCGACATGGATCACATCGCGCACCGCCGCGCCCGCCGCACTCGTAATGACCGCCACGCGGGAGGGGAAGGTGGGAATCTCCTGCTTGTGCCGCGCATCGAAGAGTCCCTCCTCCTCGAGGCGGCGGCGCATCTGCTCGAAGCGGATCTGCAGCGGACCGGTGCCGATCGGTTCGACGCGATCGATGACGATCTGGTAGTTGCCGCGCTGCGGGTAGACGGTCAGCGTCCCGCGCGCGCGCACCTTCATGCCGCTCTCCGGCTCCACGCCGAGTCGCTGCGCCGTCGAGCGCCAGATGACCGCGCTCAGTTGCGCGCTCTCGTCCTTGAGCGTGAAGTAGAGATGGCCAGACGGGTACTTGCGGAGACCGGATATCTCCGCTTCGAGCCAGACGCCCTTATAGCTCGCCTCCAACATCGTGCGAACTTCGGATTGGAGTTCCGATACCGAGTAGACGTGCGGTTGCTCGCTCATCGGTTTTGGGCTTTGAGCTTTGGGCTTTGGGTCGCGACCAGTGAGGCCGGCTGGCACAGACGAAGAGGCTCGTTGGGGAACGACATCGGAGCGCGGCTGGACGCTTTGGGATCGAGGCAATCGAGTGCGTATCCCAAAGCTCAAAGCCCAAAGCCCATAGCCGACACCGTCTACCCCTCGTCGAGCTTGAGAGTCACTCTTTCGATGGCGGTGGCTCTCCCGGTCTGGTTGTCGATATCGATCATGACTCCGGTCGACTTGACGTTCTCGTCGCTGACACCGAACGGCGAGTACATGCGCGTGGTCATGCTGTAGATGACCGACTTCGCCTGGCGCCCGATGACGCTGTTGTAGCCGCCGCTCATGCCGAGGTCGGAGACGTACGCCGTGCCGTTGGGCAGGATCTCCTCGTCCGCGGTCGGTACGTGCGTGTGGGTGCCCACGACCGCGCTCACCTTGCCGTCGAGGAAGAATCCCATGGCGCGCTTCTCGCTTGTCGCCTCGGCGTGGAAATCGACGATCACGATGCGCGCCTGGAGCGCCGCGATGGCCGACGAAATCGCCTTGAAGGGATCGTCCGAGGGATCCATGAAGACGCGCCCGGCCGCGTTGATCACGCCGATGGCAATGCCGTTCACCTCGTGGCGGCACCACCCGCGACCCGCGGCGGCGGCGGGATAGTTGAGCGGGCGCAGCACCTCGTCGGGATGCAGTTTGAACAACTTGAGAATGTCGGCGCGCTTGAAGACGTGGTCGCCGGTTGTCACGACGTCCGCGCCCGCGTCACGCAGCGACTTGAAGCAGGCGCGGTTCAGGCCGCTGCCCTCGACGGAGTTCTCGCCGTTGACGATGCAGAAATCGACACCGTGCTCCTCGCGGAACGCCGGCAGCCGTTTGCCGACGACACGGATTCCGGGAGCACCGACCACGTCTCCAAGACAGAGAATGCGCATATCTGCCCGCTACCCCGTTACCTCGCGTACTCGACGACGCGCGTCTCGCGCACGAGCGTCACCCGCACCTCACCCGGATAGGTGAGTTCCTTCTCGATTTCCATGGCAATATCGCGCGCGATCTTCATGGCGAGCTTGTCGCTCACCTTCGAGTTGTTGACCAGCACGCGCACCTCGCGTCCCGCCTGGATGGCGAACGCCTGCTCCACTCCGGGGAACGCGCTGGCGACATCCTCGAGCCGCCGCAGCCGCTCGATGTAGCGATCGAAGGTCTCGCGCCGCGCGCCCGGCCGCCCCGCGCTCAACGCGTCGCAGACCTGGGTGATGACCGCGTAGACACTCTCCATCTCGACGTCGTCGTGATGGCTGGCGATCGCGTTGACGACGATCTTCTTCTCGCCGCAGCGACGCGCCACGTCCGCGCCGACGGCGGGGTGTCCGCCCTCGACCTCGTGGTCGATCGCCTTGCCGATGTCGTGCAGGAAGCAGGCGCGCTTGGCCAGCTTGACGTCGAGCTTGAGCTCCGCCGCCATCGCACCGCCGAGATGCGCCGTCTCGACCAGATGGTCGAGCACGTTCTGCCCGTAGCTGGTGCGGAAACGCAGGCGGCCGAGCAGATCGATGAGCTTGCCGTGCACCCCGTGGATGCCCGCCTCGGCGCACGCCTTCTTGCCCGTCTCCTTGAGGTACTGGTCCATGTCCTTCTTGATCTTGGAGACGACCTCCTCGATCCGGGAGGGGTGGACGCGGCCGTCCTTGATGAGCTGCACCATGGTGCGGCGGGCGATCTCGCGACGCACGCCGTCGAAGGCGCTCACGACGATCACGCCCGGCGTGTCATCGACAATCACATCGACGCCGGTCGCCTGCTCGAAGGCGCGAATATTGCGCCCCTCGCGGCCGATGATGCGCCCCTTCATCTCGTCGTTGGGGACGTCCACGGTCGAGACGGTCGCCTCGGACATGTGCGCGGTGCCGCCGCGCTGAATGGCGGTCAGGACGATCTCGCGGCTGCGCGCCTCGGAGTCCTCCCTGGCCTGCTCCACACTGGCGCGCACGAGCTTGTCGCGCTCCACCGCCAACTCCTCCTCGAGCCGCGAAAGCACCTGCGCCTCCGCTTCCTCGCGGGAGAGGTCGGCCACCTCCAGCAGCTTCTGGTCGATTTCCTCCTCGCGCTCGTCGAGCCCCTTGGCGCGCTCGGTGAGCGTGACCTGGCGGTCGGCGAGGCGCTTCTCCTGCTGGGAAAGCTGCTTGTCGCGCTTGGTCGCCTCGCCTTCGCGGCGTTCGAGCGCGTCCTCTTTCTTGGACAGCCGGCGCTCGAGGTTGCGCACCTCGGCCCGAGCCGCTTCTTGTTCCTTTTCGAGTGCCTCACGGCGCGTGACCTGCTCGTCGCGCGCACGCACCTCGGCCTCGCGCCGAATGGTCTCGGCCCGTTCCTCTGCGCGCGCGACAATTTCGCCCGCACGCGTTTCTGCGTCCGCTTCCCGCCCGGCAACGATCTTTTGAAAGATCCAGCGCCCGAGCGCGAAGCCGACAATCAGGCATCCCAACCCAATTCCGACTATTTCGCCAGTACTCATGTCCCAGCCTCCTCATTAGGGGCCGGGATCCGAAAGAAGAGCCCTCTAGCCTATGTATCCGTGTCGACCGCCGGGTTTTCCCCCACGACCGCGTGTCTTCTTTGGTCCCGATTTATTGCGTTATCGCCGGGCGGCCTTCGCCCGGACGTTGAGGCCACATCGTACCGTGAGGCGCCCCCGGGCAAAAATGCTTACTTCCAGCGGATTTCGCCGGACTTGGCGAGACTGACGGCGTCGCCGACGTACTCCAGCCAACCCTTCACATCCACCCCCTTGAGGAAGACGGAGTGGCCATCGGCCGGATCCAGCGGGATTTTCTCGTTGGGGCGGGTGTGGTTGACGATGTAGCCGTCGCGAAAGTGCAGTTCCACCCCGTCGCGCTCCTCATCCAGCCGGATGACCAGCGAGGCGGCGTAGATCGTGCTCACCCCCATGTGGTTCTCGTAGCGGCCGACCTCGACGTCCACCAGGGCCGAATCCTTGTCGGCGTCCTTCAGCTTGAGCAATTGGTAGCCGTCTTTGCCCACCGCACCTTCGAGCAGGCGCTTGAGGCGGCGGCGAATGCGGGTCAATTCGCGCATCGAGCGGGCGCGGGCCGGCCCGGGCTCCACCTCTTCGGGCAGGACCTTCAGCTCCCGCGCGACTCTCTTGATCGCCTCGGGGTCGCCCAGCCTGCCCTCGGCCATGCCGATCAGGAACTTGTCGAGCAGGCTCTTGTTTTCCTGTTCCAGGCGGCGCAATCGATGACGCAAGTCGTCGTTTTCGCGCTTGAGCCGCTCCTGGTTGACGATCACGACGCCGGCGGCGTCCGCCTGCTCCTTGACAATCAGGTACTGGGCGACCTGCGCCTTGTTGCGCTTGAGTTCCTCATTCAGGTGCATCATCTCGGATGCGTCGAGGTTGGCTTGGCGGCGCAGGTTTTCGGCGTCTTCCTCGGTGCGGCTGAGGCGCCCCTGGAGGTCCCGGCGGCTCTCCTTGAGCGCGGCGGCGGTGCCACTCATCTCGTTGGCGCGGCGGCGCGCCTCCTCATAGAAGTCGCGCGGCACGCGGTCGTCCTCGGTCACCTGCGACCAGGCGAGAATAGCGAGCAGCGCAATCAGCAGCACCAGCGAGAGCAGCGCCCACGGGCCGCCGTTGCTCGCACGGCCGCGTTCGCGAACGAGCGCCTCCAGCAGTCCGCGCTGGATCTCGTTGAGGCCGCGGAAGGTCTCGTTGAGCGCCTTGGTACTGGTCACGACATCGGAAACCCGGTCGTGGCGCCGCATCGACTCGGCCATCCGCTTCTGGGACGTGTCGATCTGGTGGAGCGCATCGGCGTTGGCGCGCAGGGCCTCCGCCATCGTGTGAAAGGTGGCGCCCGCGGCCGGATCACGGAGCTCGGGAATGCGGCGCAACCCCCGCTCACTCGACTCCTCATTGTCTTCAGGGGGCT
>CBDURV010000275.1:0-6040 GCA_965369495.1 uncultured bacterium | reverse complement strand
GGAAAATCGATAGCTACGAGGCGCCTCCTTCGGGGGGCGCCTCTTTTTTTGTTCTATCGTGGGCGGCGTGGAAACCCTCGTGCTCGTGCGCCACGGCGCTACCAACTGGAACGCCAGCGGATACTGCCAAGGCCACAAGGACGTGCCTTTGAGCGAGACCGGCGCGCGGCAGATCGAATTGCTGCGCGAGGAACTGTCGCGCTTCGACTTCGACCGCGCCTACGCGAGTCCGCTCATTCGCGCGCAGCAGACGTGCGAGGGGATCGGCTACGAGCCGACCATCCTGCCTGACCTGATCGAGATCGACCGCGGCCACTGGGAGGGGCACGGACCCGACGAGATCAAGCGCCGCTGGGGGAAGCTGCACAAGCAGTGGTACGTCGATCCCGCCGGCCTGGGCATGCCCGGAGGCGAGGCGTTCGACGACCTCTGGGAGCGCGCGGGCCGCGTTTATGCGGAATTGGAGGGGGGCGGGGGAACCACGGTTCTCGCCTGCGCGCACAAGGCCTTCAATCGCGTCCTCGTGGCGCGCATGACGGGCCGCCCGACCAAGGGCGTCTGGCAGATCTCCGCGCCGCAGGCGAGCTATAACGTGTTGCGCCGCGATGGGGAAAGTTGGATCGCGGAACGAGTGGGCGATGTGTCGCATCTGCCCGCCGAGCTGCGTTCCGACTCCTGAGGAATGACCAATAGCGGATGATACTTCTCTCGGCCTTGGTCCTGCTGCTCTGCGACATCGGCGACGCGGAGTACCTCAACCAGCGCCTCAAGGTGCTCGCGACTACCTATGAGACGCAGGAGCGGCGCCAGTCGCCCATCGCGGTCACGGCGCGCGTGGGAGTTATGCGCGAGATCGCCCACCTGCCGTGGGAAGGCGAGTCGCGCACGCGGGCGGCGCGCCTGCTTGCGCGGGTCATCGCCAACGACCGCGCCTACCGCGTGCGAGCGGAGGCGTGCCGCGCCATTGGCCGCGTCGGCACGCCGCAGGCGATCGAGGCGATGTACCGTTCGCTCTTCGGAAAGGCGGGGCGCTCGCCGCGCTTCACGCTGCTGAGTAGCGTGCTTCCGGACGCCCTTGCGTCCCTTCAGTCGCGCGGCGACTGGCAGTGGATACGCCGGCGCGTGTTGGATCCGTCGCGGGCGTCGTCACCGACCGGGCTGGTGCATCTGGCCGCGTACCGGGCGCGTTCGATGCTGATTCTGACGCTCGATGGGGCGGGCCTCGCGCGCCGTGCGGAGCTGGTCGATTCGCTGCGTCCGTTCGCGACCCATGCGGACGCGAACGTGCGGGCGGCGGCACTCCAGGCGTTGGGGCGCATAGGCGCGGCGCCGGATCTCGTACAGGCGGGGCTGGTCGACTCGAGCGTTCTGGTGCGAATGGCGGCGGCGCGCGCGCCGTCGCTGCCGTCGATCCAGATCGATCGGGCGCTGCTCGACACGGCGGCGGCGGTGCGGCGCATGGCGCTGCGCAATCTCGCCGAGCGCGACTATCGGCGGTCGGTGCCGCGTCTCATCGCGCAACTCCGCATCGAGCCGTCGTCATACGCGCGCCTCGACATCGCCCTGCTGCTCGGTGCGACGACGGGACAGGCGTTCGGCGAGGACCAATCCTTGTGGAGCGGCTGGTGGCGTGCGCAGGTGGCGCGGCGCGACAAAGTGGACCAGCCCCGCGTGACCGAACGCCGCACGGGCACGCGGCAGGTGTTTCGCGCGCACCGCGTGATCTTCCTGGTGGATGCATCCGCGTCCATGAACCAGGTGGGGGGCGACGGCAAGTCGCGTCAGCAAAAACAGATCGAGACGATGCGCGAGTTCATCGGCGCGGCCCCGCGTGGCACGCGCTACGTGGTCATCGCCTTCGCCTCGGAATTGCGCCGCTTGCCCGCCCGTGGTCCGGATGTCGCGGGCGGCAAGGTGCTGCCGTGGGTCGATGCACTCAAGCCCGCCGGCGCGTCCAACAGCTACGCCGCGCTCATGCGCGCACTCCAGGATCCGCTGCGGCCCGATACGATCGTCATGCTTTCGGATGGCGTCCCCCGCCACTGCAGCTGGCGAGGACGCAACTACAGCGAGCCGGAGCAGATTCTCTCCGAAGTGCGGCGCGTCAACCGGACCGCACTCGTGCGCATCCACACCGTCGGAATGCTGGGCGGCATTTCACGCGGCGACGAGAGGCTCGACCAGGAGTCGGCCGTTTCCTTCCTGCGCCGCCTCGCCTCCGAGAACGAAGGCACCTACCGCGAAGTCCGGTAGGCCGAACGCTCTACGCCGAACAGTTGCGGTGTAGAGCGTTCAGCGGCTTCGGCCTTGGGTAGTGGGCTCTGAGCTTTGCGGCGCGACCAAGCCAGCCGCCCGCGAACGGAAGCGATGGAGCCTCGCGAGTTCCCGGGGCAGCACCTACAGCATCCGAGACCCAACGGCGGCGGCCACGCCACGTTGCTCGCTGGTCGCGACGCAAAACCCAAAGCCCATAACTCACAGCGCGCGAAGCGAAGCGAGCGCTCGGCGTAAAGCGTCGAGCGTATGGCGTAGAGCGTTCCTAATCGAGTCCGCCGAGCTTACCGGTGTCGAGGCGCACCTTGAGCGTACCGAGCAGGCGCTGGATCTTGTCCTCGACCAGGTTGAGGCCGATGACGTTTTCCAGCACGATCGGTCGCTCTTCGCCCTGCGGATCGAGAACCAGCGTGCCCGCACGGAGCAGCGTGTACTCCAGCACGTCGGTGATCTCCTTCTTCATGCGCAGGCCGCGGGTCGGGTAGCGGTGCACGTCGCCCAGGAACCCGTGGTGGTGCAGGATCTCGTTGGGCTGGATCTCCCAGTAGCTGAAGCGCGTGTTGATGAACACGAGCAGGAAGATGAGCGAGAAGACGATCCAGATCGTGAAGTAGAACGCCTTGTTCATGATCAGCGAAAGCTCGCCGAAGAACGCGGTCACGTTGTCGAGCCAACCCATCTGCGATGCGCCGAGCAGGACCGCGATCGTAAGGAACGAGATCGCCACCGAACGGATGCGGGAGAACTCGAACGAAATCACCAGGATGTTGAAGACGAACAGGCCCATCCAGACCTTGCCGATCAGTGCGTCGCGCGTGCCGCCGAGCAACTCCGGCTGCAGCAGGCCGCAGACCAGCGAGGCGATCCAGGTCAGATAGAAGTAGACGACTTTCGGGTAGGCGCGAACGATGACGTGATGGAGTTCGGCCGGCGCGGCGGCCGGTTTGGACGTGTCGGTCATTGGCAGAACCCTAGCAGATGGAAAGAGGTGTGAATTGCGACCACGCCACACTCTACCGTGGGGAGGCTCCCGGCATTCGGTACACTCGCCCCATCGCGGACTCCGCCGACTCGCCCGGGTGCATTCACCACGTCCATATCGCCGCCGCGCGCGGCGAGCGGGAGCCGACCTTTGTCTGCTCCTGCGCGGCCGGCCTGATCCATATGCACGATTGCCCGGTGCTGGCCGGGCTGGAATGCGTCCACTTCAGTGCCGGGGAGGAGCCGGAGCAGCTGCTCGACACGCGCGCCGCCGATCGCCTCCACACCGAGCTGATGGAGGACTTTCTCTCCCGCCGCTACTACCACCGGATCCGCTCCCTGTCGCCCGCGTCCAATCCCTACGAATCGCGGCGCGACGACCTGTTGCGCCAGTATGCGGAGCAGTGGGAGGACGAGGGGTCGGACGATCTGACGCCCGAGGCCGAGGAGCGCTATGTCGAAGAGCGCGATGTGCTCATCGAGCGCCGGCGGAAGCGGGACGAAGAGCGCATGGAGCGCGAGCAGAAAACGCGCGAGGAGAGGGCGAAGGAGCGCGCCAAGATGGGCATCAAGACCGTCGTCGAGCGCGCCCGCGAGTCGGTGGCGGCGCGCGGCAACGTCTCTGAATCGATGGTCGATAAGGTCGAGCTGCCGGCGGACGAGGAGCAAAAAAAGCCGCGCCGGAAGCGTCGCCGCCGCCGTCGTGGAGCGTCCAGCCCGGACGCGGGCGGAGGCGGCGCCCCCCAGACCCCCCCCCAATCTGGCGAAGGGCCGGCGCCCGCCGGAGGAGATGGACCGGCCAAACCGCGCCGCCGCCGTCGTCGTCGCCGCCGCAAGAGTTCCGGCGATGGCCCGTCCGGCGGTAAGCCTTCCGAGTAATGATCCTTCCGGCGGCTTGACCTGCCGGATTGGCCGTGCAAACTGCGGCCCGCCGCCATGCCGAAACGGACCGACATCAGCTCCATCATGCTCATCGGCTCCGGGCCGATCGTGATCGGGCAGGCGTGCGAGTTCGACTATTCGGGCGCGCAGGCGATCAAGGCGCTGCGCGAGGAGGGGTACCGGGTCATCCTGGTCAACTCCAACCCGGCCACGATCATGACCGATCCGGAACTGGCCGACGCCACGTACATCGAGCCGATCACCCCGGAGGTCTGCGAGCGGATCATCGCCAAGGAGCGCCCCGACGCGCTGCTGCCCACGATGGGTGGCCAGACCGCGCTCAACGTGTCGATGCAGCTGCACCAGAGCGGCGTGCTGGAAAAGTACGGCGTCGAGATGATCGGCGCCAAGCCGGACGCCATCAACCGCGCCGAGCAGCGCGACGCCTTCCGCGAGACGATGTGGAAGATCGGCCTCGAGGTGCCCCGCTCCGAGTTGGCGCACTCGATGGAGGAGGCGCGCGAGGCGCTGGAGATCATCGGCTTCCCGGCCATCATCCGGCCCGCCTACACGCTCGGCGGCGCGGGCGGCGGCATCGCCTACAACGTCAAGGAGTACGAGGAGATCTGCCAGTCGGGTCTCTCGCTCTCGATGGTGACGGAGATCCTGGTCGAGGAATCGGTCATCGGCTGGAAGGAATTCGAGCTCGAGGTGATGCGTGACCGCAAGGACAACGTGGTCATCGTCTGCTCGATCGAGAACATCGATCCGATGGGCGTCCACACCGGCGACTCCATCACGGTCGCCCCGGCGCAGACGCTCACCGACCGCGAGTACCAGCGCCTGCGCGACGCCTCGATCGCCATCATCCGCGCCATCGGCGTCGAGACGGGCGGCAGCAACGTCCAGTTCGGCATCTGCCCGGAGACCGGCCGCATCGTCGTGATCGAAATGAACCCGCGCGTGAGCCGTTCGAGCGCGCTCGCGAGCAAGGCGACGGGTTTTCCGATCGCGAAGTTCGCCGCCAAGCTGGCGGTCGGCTACACGCTCGACGAGATCGAGAACGACATCACGCGCGAGACGCCCGCCTCGTTCGAGCCGACGATCGACTACGTCGTGACGAAGGTGCCGCGCTTCACGTTCGAGAAGTTCAAGGACGCCGACGCGACGCTGACCACGATGATGAAGTCGGTCGGCGAGACGATGGCGATCGGCCGCACCTTCCGCGAGTCGCTGCAAAAGGCGCTGCGCGGCCTCGAGACCGGCCGCCAGGGGCTGGGCGCCGACGGCAAGGACAAGGACCTCGACGCGGAGACCATGCGTCGTCGCTTGCGCGTGCCGAATGCCGAGCGCATCTTCACCATCGGCCACGCGCTGCGCGGCGGGATGTCCGTGAATGAGGTCGCCGACGCCACGAGGATGGATCCCTGGTTCATCGATCAGATGCTGCAGATCATCGAACGGGAGCGCGAAGTCGGCGCCTGCGGATCGCTCGGCGCGGTCGATGACGATCTGCTTTACGCCGCCAAGCGGGACGGATTTTCCGACCGCCAGCTCGCGTTCCTGCTCGACTCGACGGAGCTCGAGGTGCGGACGCGGCGCAAGGCGAGCGGCATCGTGCCGGTCTACAAGCTGGTCGATACCTGCGCCGCGGAGTTCCGTGCGTTTACCCCGTACTACTACTCCACGTACGAGCAGGAGGACGAGGTCGAGCTGTCGGACAAGAAGCGCATTGTCATCATCGGCGGCGGGCCCAACCGCATCGGGCAGGGCATCGAGTTCGACTACTGCTGCTGCCACGCGGCTTTTTCGCTCTCCGCCGACGGCTACGAGACGGTCATGATCAACTCCAACCCGGAGACCGTCTCGACCGATTACGACACGAGCGACCTGCTCTTCTTCG
>CBDURV010000274.1:0-6045 GCA_965369495.1 uncultured bacterium | reverse complement strand
TCACGCTGCGTGAGTTCCGCGCCCGGAGCCGCACGCGATGACGCGCTGCCTGCTTGTGCTGCTGCTGCTTGCCGCGCATGCGCGCGCGGAGACAGCTGTCGCCATCGCGATCGGTCGCGACGGCAAGATCCTCGCGCGCAAGGAGATGACGCTCGACGTCGATGGCAAGCTCCTGCGCTGGAAGAAGAGGGAATGGAAACTCGACGCCTTCTATCTGATCGAGAGCGCGGACGGCACATTGCTCTGGGCGCCCGACTACGACTCCCGCATGCGCGGCTACGAACTGCTCGCGCGATCCCGCATCCGTGACGAGGCGGAACGACTCCTGCGCTCCGCGCTGCGATACAAGGACGCGAATCTGTCGCGTCGTCTCTTCGAGGTGGCGCAGGACAACGGGCTCAACGGCAAGGACGCCGACAAACTGGGCGAGCGGATCGAGAAGCTCGAGGCGCGGCGACCGCCGCCCAACAAGAAGGCGGCGCAGGTCAAGGCGGACGCGGGCAGACTCGACTCGGTGCACGCCGATCTGCTCTTCCTCCGCGTCGAACGGGAACTGCCCCGCGACCGCATGGTGGGCCTGCGCATGCTGCGCGACCTGTTGATCCTCGCGCCGGAGCACGCGACCGCGCGACGCGTCCTCAAGTCCCTCGCGCCGAAACAGTTCGCGATGGGCGGCCCGCGTAACTGGCTCGACTGGGAACTCGACATCGCGCAGCGCGACGCCAAACTCGACTCGGACGAGGGGTTCTCGATGCGCCAGGCGCGCAAGACGTGGCGCAAGGACCTCCACGGCATTCGCACCGGGCCAATCCTGATCATCACGCCCGTGCGCGACACCGCGATCCTCGGGCGCACCCTCGGCTGCTGCCGCATGACCACCGACCTGCTCGCGTCGCTCTTCGCCGAGTACCCGGTGCGGCGTAAGAAGAGCGACCCGCTGCGCATCTTTCTCTACGAGAACCACGAGGAGTACAAGCGGCAGAGCAACGTGCGCGGTGCGGCTGCGGCGGAGATACTCGAGTTCAGCGCGGGACACTACTCGCCGGAGGAGGGCATCTCGCGCCTCTACTGGCTGACGGCACGCGACGCGGAGCAACGCATCGTCGGCACCGCCGTGCACGAACTCACGCACCACTGGCTGGCGGAGGTCAATCCCGCCTACAACCGCACCGAAGGACGGCGCAGCTCCCGCACGCCCGGGTTCTGGATCGTCGAGGGCTTTGCGCGCTTTTTGGAGGAAGGGGTCTACGACCTCGACGCCGGCGAGTGGAGCCTCTTCGACCGGCGCGCGGCGGCGCTCGACACGCTCTACTCGCTGCGCGGGAGCGGCAAGCTCATCGCGTGGGAAAAACTCTACGGCGGCAGCGCGGTCACGTTCTGGGCGCTCAACAAGGAGCCCAAGCTCAAGATACAGCGGCGTTGGCGGCTCGGCGCGCAACGCGTTTCCGAGATGAACCTCTGGTACGTGCAGGCGAGCGCGACTTGCCAGTTCCTCTACCACGCCGAGAAGGGCAAGTACCGCAAGGCGCTGCTCGACTACGTCGTCAACCACTACACGCGCAAGAGCGCGAAGATGTCGATCGCCGTGGCGTTCGGATTGACGCCGGCGGAGTTGGGCCAGCGCGTCGAGGATTTCGCGAAGGCCGTGGCCGAAGGTTGGGAACCCGCGGGACGCCGAGCAGAGGGCAGATAAAAAAAGGGCAGGTCAGCAGCGAGACTTCCGAGACCCTGGCTGATCCAAGGTTGTGATATGTAGCTTAGGGGGTTCGGATTTGCTCGCCGCTGTTCCGGCCCAACCTTACTTTCGGATAATCGGCGACGAAACTTGAAGGGTCATGAACGAACAGGCGGCATACACCGTTTTCGGCGCGGGTTCCGTGGGCACCGTTCTCGCCGGTCTGCTCGCGAGTAGCGGCATCACGACCGCGCTCATGGGCCGCAACGCCACGAGTGATCTGCACATCGAGGGAGACGACGAAACCGTTCGCGTTTCGGTGCGCGTCGCGCAGCAGCCGGAAGGCGTACTGTTGTTGTGCGTGCACGAAAGCCAGGTCGCGGAGGTCTGCGAGCGCTGGCCCGACCGCACGTTCGTCACCTTTTCGAATGGCGTCGGCGCGGAGGACGCGGCGGCACGCCACGGCGGGGTGGCGGGCAGAGTAATGGGCGGAGTGTGGCGCATGACATGCACGCTGCTCTCACCCGGCCGCGCGCTCTTCACGCGCCGCGGCCGCATCGTCGTCGGCCGCTGGCCGGGTGGAAGCGGCGCGCAGGTCGAGCAGGTCGCGCGCGATCTCGGGCGCGCCGGTTTCGACGTGGGCGTATCGAGCGCGATCGCTGATGACATCTGGCTCAAGCTGCTCTGCAACATCGGCAGCACGGCCAACGCGCTGGTGCCGCCCGCCCAACACACCGACCCACGCTTCGGCGCCATCAAGGCGGCACTCGTGTCGGAGGCTTGGGAGGCGCTCCAGCGCAACGGCATTACGGCGCGCTCGTGCGACGGCCACGATGCCGGGCCGGAAGAGGAGATCGAACGGCAACGCCGAACCGGCCCGCGCGCACGCCCTGTCTACAACGACACGTGGCGGCGCCTGCAAAGGGGCCTTCCGCCGCAGGAGCGGTATCACCGCATCGTGGCCGATCTAAGAGGAGAAGCCCCCCTCAACGCCCGTATGGATGAAATCCTGATTTCCGCCACTGAGCCCGAATCGATCTGCGTGGACGACTTGGCCACCGCGCTTGGAGTCTCGTGAACGCACTTGCCATCTTCGACCTGGACGACACGCTGATCGACACGCAGGGAGTTCTGCTTCTGCCGGCCCTGCGCCGCGTCGCCGCGATCGTGGGGGTCGACGTGGATCGCCTCAACCACCGCGGCAAGGCGATCGACGAGGTACTCGAGCCGCTGGCGGCGCTTCCGGCCGATCTGCGCGAGCGCGCGGCCGAGGCGTGGTACGACCCGACCGTGCCCGCACTCGATCCGCTCCCGGGCGCCCGCGAGATGCTCGACACGCTGCAGGGGCGCATCCATCTGGCACTATTGACACGCGGCAACCCCGCTCGACAGCAGGCGAAGATCGACCGCTGCGGCCTGCGCGATGCCTTCGCGGCGATCCGCATCCGAGTCATCGAGGAGCCCGGCACCAAACGCGACGACATTCTCGCGCTGGCACGGGAGTTCGACGTGGACCTCGCGCGCACGGTGGTCATCGGTGACGACCCGCACGACGAGATCCGGCACGCGCGTGCGCTGGGGTGTCCTGTCCTGCCCGTCCCGGAGAATGCGCTGTCGGACATCCCGGCGCGACTTGCCGATCTCGGACTCGTCGTCCCGCATTGAGCCGACAGCGCGCGCGCAGAGCGGTAACGCCAACAAACGGTGCTAGTCTCTGCCGCAATCGGAAAAGGAAAACAGATGCTCAAGGAAAAGATCGAAAACAGGCAGGCGCGTTTCGGCGTCGTCGGACTCGGCTACGTCGGATTGCCCCTCGCAGTCGAATTCGCGCGCGCAGGGTTCCGTGCGACTGGCTTCGAAGTGAGCCAGGAGAAGGTTGACCAGCTCATGGCCGGCAGCTCCTACATCGGAGACGTGCCGGACGAGACGGTTTCCGATCTGATCGGCCGCGAAATGCTCGACGCCACGACCGACTTCGATCGATTCGCGGAAATGGACATCATCAGCATCTGCGTGCCCACGCCGCTCTCCAAGACGCGCGATCCGGATATGAGCTTCGTGCAGAAGGCGACCGATCAGATCGCCAAGCGCCTGCGCAAGGGGCAGCTGATCATCCTCGAAAGCACGACCTATCCCGGCACGACCGAGGAGGTGGTTCGGCCGGCGCTCGAAGCGACCGGCCTAAAGGCGGGAGTGGACTTCTACCTCGCGTTCAGCCCCGAGCGCGTTGATCCGAGCAATACGACCTACGGCATCAAGAACACGCCGAAGGTGGTCGGCGGCGTCGGCGATGAATCGGGCGAACTGGCCCGTCTCTTCTACGACACGGCGATCGACTCCGTGGTGAAGGTGAGCAACGCGGCCGCGGCGGAGATGTCGAAACTGCTCGAAAACACCTTCCGCAGCGTGAACATCGGCCTCGTCAATGAGGTCGCGATCATGTGCCACCGCCTCGGCCTCGACGTGTGGGAGGTAATCGACGCAGCCGCCACGAAGCCGTTCGGGTTCATGAAGTTCGTCCCGGGCCCCGGCCTCGGCGGTCACTGCATTCCCATCGACCCCTTCTACCTCTCGTGGAAGCTCAAGACGCTCAACTACCGGGCGCGTTTCATCGAACTCGCCGGCGAAGTGAACAGCGAAATGCCCCGCTACGTCGTGCGCCTCGTCAGCGACGCGCTCAACGCGGACAAGAAGGCCGTCAACGGCAGCCGCGTGCTCGTGCTCGGCGTGGCCTACAAGAACGATGTCGCCGACGTCCGCGAATCGCCCGCCCTCGACATCATCGAACTCCTGCGCCAAGCGGGCGCGGAAATCGCCTATCACGACCCCCACGTCGAGAGCGTGCGCGCCGGCGATGGCGTGCTGCGCAGCTGCGCGCTGACCGCGGAGGAAATCCGGGCCGCCGACTGCGTCGTGGTGACAGCGCGCCACACGGGTACCGACTTCGATCTCGTTGCCCGCGAGGCGAAATCCATCGTTGATAGTCGTAACGCATACCCGCTGGGCTACCAGGTGCCCGAGGGTGGCGCGCGCATCGTCAAGCTGTAACCCTCTGGCCGGTATAGGCTTACAGGTTCCGAGCGGCCCCCGCGGCATCCCGGACGGCTGCGCACGCAGCTAGTCTCCCCACGCAGGTCTCCGCACCTTTCCAGATCCCGAACTTTGTACATGAATCGGGGTTGACGGATCGGTCGGGGCGCGGTTAGTCTCGCGGTTGAGAAATAGGGTTCGATGACAGTCGGAATGGAGTGGGGCGTAGCCGAGTCACGCAAATCGGCCGTACCCGAAAAGGGCGACTGTGATCGGACCGGAGATGAGGGTCATGATCGCAACCGTATTGCAGAGTCTGCCGGTAACGCTACTGGTGGAAGGCGGCATTTTCGTCACGTTGGCCGTAGGCCTGCGACTCCGTCGGAATGAATCGCGTCGTCGCAAAAGCACGTCGGGAACTTAATCGTCCCGTCCGCTAGACGACAACGTGGTGCTGGCAGGCAAATCAAAAATTAGGATCGACGCCGTTCCGGGGAAGGACGGGGGCTCGGTCGAAAGCACAAACAAGGGGTAGTTCCCACCGGAACGCCGCCCTGCGCGCGGAATTTCGGCCTACCACGATTCGAATTGAGCCTTGATAACCAGCGGGCGCTCCCGAATTTCAGGAATTGGCATTCGAAGTGCATGACTGGAGGGAGGAAGCAACCACGTCGATCTTATTCGACAGTCGCGGTGCGGAACCTCTGCGACCTACACCCTGAACTGACGCCATGAAGCCGCTGCCTTTCGACATGACACCC
Organism: uncultured bacterium; assembly: GCA_965369495.1. Classification (GTDB taxonomy): domain Bacteria; phylum Planctomycetota; class PLA2; order PLA2; family PLA2; genus JBCDBY01. The sequence continues at coordinate 579 of CBDURV010000274.1, read as the reverse complement.
CTCGCTCACTCCCTGAGCTTGGCCCCCGCGTCGCGAGTTGACCTGATCACCCCCGATCCGGACCAGCTCGACGATGTCTTGGCCCATGTGGAGCCTGCGCTGCCGGCCCTCGAGGTGGCGGACGACCCGATCGACGTGAGCGAGATCCTGCCGGTCGAGGAGATTCTCGAGCAGATCCCAGAAGAGCAGATTTCGGACGAGCCGATACTCGACGAGCCGGTCCCGGAGGTCGTCCAGACCCCCAAGCGGCCCACCCGAAAAGAGCGCAAGTCTCGACGGAAGCGGAAGCAGCAGGACTCCGAGACGGTCGAAGCGCCCCAGCCGGCACCGGCCAGCACACCCGCGACTGGCACACCCGCGACTGGGGATGGCCAAGCTTCTTTGCCCGGAATCGGCAGTCCCGCGGGCTTGCCCGCGACGGAACTGCGCACCGCGACCTATCCGCGTCACCTTCGCGCGCACAGCGGCTGGGCGAGCCAACTCGCGCAGGAGCAGATTCACGCGCTCGCCACCCATATCCTCGCGCGTCACACGCAGGGCAATCTCCGCACGCTGGCGATCACCAGTGCCCTCGCCGGC
>CBDURV010000273.1:0-6065 GCA_965369495.1 uncultured bacterium | reverse complement strand
GTGCTGCCGGCGGAAACGCTCGATGGCTGGCCGGTGGGGGTCTTCGCCAATATCGAGTTCCCCTTCGAGGTGAAGGAGGCGGTCGCCTCCGGCGCCGACGGCATCGGCCTGTATCGCACCGAGTTCCTCTACAGCGCCGAGGGCGGCATGCCCGACGAGGAGACGCATCTCGCCGCCTACCGCGAGGCGCTCGGACATCTGCACGGCCGCACCCTCACGATTCGCACCTTCGATTTTGGCGCCGACAAGTTCGCCAGCGAGTTGGGCATGGTCGCGGAGCCCAACCCGTTTTTGGGGTGTCGCTCGATTCGCTACTGCTTCGCGCGTCCCGAACTCTTTCGCACTCAACTGCGAGCCATCATGCGCGCGTCGGCCGAGGGGCGCATTTCCATCATGTTCCCGATGATCTCCTCGATCACGGAAATGCGGCGCGCGAGGACGATTCTCGGGCAGGTGCAGGATGAACTGCGCGTCGCCAACCTGCCCTTCGATGCGAATGTCCACGTCGGATCGATGGTGGAGATCCCGAGCATGGCCGTCGCGGCCGATCTTCTCGCGCACGAGGCGGATTTCTTCTCGATCGGAAGCAACGATCTGACGCAGTACACGCTGGCCGTGGACCGCACCAACGAGCGGGTCGCCAACCTCTTCCGCCCTTCGAACCCCGGTGTAACCCGCCTGTTAGCCCGGGTAATCCGCGAGGGGGTCAAAGCGGGCATCCGAGTCAGCATCTGCGGCGAGATGGCTGCGGAGAGACCCTATACCCTGCTCCTGCTGGGGCTCGGCGTGCGCCACTTTTCGGTGGCCCCGGGCGCCGTGCCGGAGGTGAAACGGGTCGTCCGGTCCGTGACGCGCCACGAAGCACAGGCCATCGCCGCCCGCGCCCTCGAATTCGCCACTCCCGAAGAGGTCGATGATTACCTCATCGAGGAGACCGAGCGGCTCATTCCCGAATAGCGAACAGAGCTTGAGGCTGGAGGCTTGAAGCTTGATGCCGCAACCAGTTCGCCGCCACGCGGACCGGATTGCGGTGGGGGCTCGGGGGCCTCGGTCTGTCTGCCGCGGGCTCTCTAGTCGCGGCCTCAAGCCTCCAGCTTCAAGCTTCCAGCCTCCTCCAGTTAGCCCCCTGTTCACGAAAAAGGGGCTGACGCGCTGCCCATCCGGCAATTGGGAGTCAAGTCGCGCGCCTTGAATTTCCGATGGAGGTGAAGCCTTCGGACGGAATCCGGAGGTGGAGGGATTCACGGACCCATGCTGAGGCGCAAAATTAAGTCCCTGATTGGCTTGGATATCGGTTCACGATCGATCAAGGCAGTCGAGCTCACCCGAGAAGGTCACGGTTTCGTGATGACCGGGTACGGACAGACCGAAGTACATAGCGAGGAGCAGCGTCCCGACGCGATCCTCGAGGTGCTTCGCGACAATTCGTTCCACACCAAGCGTGTGGTTACCGCGGTCTACGGCAAGTCCGTGATCGTTCGCTACCTCTCGATGATGAGGATGCCGGACGAGGACCTCAAGAACGCGATTCGCTACGAAGCGGACAAGTACATCCCGTTCGACATCGAGGACGTCGTGATGGACTCGCAGGCATTCGCCGACGACGCCCTGATGGACGCCGACGAGAACGAGATGCGCGTTCTGCTCGTCGCGGTCAAGCGGGCGCTCATCGAGGATCACGTCGGCCTGCTCAACGGCCTCGGCCTCCAGCCGACCGTGATCGACGTCGATTCCTTCGCCGTCGGCAACGCGTTCGAGCTGGCCCGCGGCGGATCCTTCTACGAGGAGGATGCCGACCGCGCCATCGCGCTGCTCGACATCGGCGCGAACAAGACCAACATCAACATCTTCTACGGCGGCACGTCGTACTTCACCCGCGAGGTCTACCTTGCCGGCGACGACTTTACGCACGCCATCGCCAAGCGGCTGGGCCTCGACGTCGAGGCCGCCGAGATGCGCAAGCGCGAGCCGGGCGACCACCCCGAAGAGGTCATGGAGGCGGTCATGCCGTCCTTCGACGACCTCGCCAACGAGGTGCTGTTGTCGTTCGACTACTTCGAGAACCAGTTCGATCGCGACGTCGAGGAGGTCTACCTCTCCGGCGGCGGCGCCCGCATGGCGGGAATCGACGAGGCTCTCGAGCGCACGCTCAACCGTTCGATTCACCGCTGGGATCCCTCCGAGGGCATCGAAGTGCACGAAGGCACGGTCGATCCCGCGATAGTCCGCGCCAATGCCGGACAGCTCGCGGTCGCCATCGGTCTCGCTGCGCGCGTGCAGGAGCTCTAAGAACGTGATTCAGGTCAACCTACTTCCCCCCGAGTACCGCAAGGCGGAGTCGACCCCGGTCGGCCGCTTCCTGGCGATCGTCTCGGGCGCCGTGCTCGTGACCAGTGCTCTGGTCGCCTACGGGTACGTGCACTACAGCGAGCTCAAGGGCATCCGCGAGGTGCGCGCTTCGGTCGAGGCGCAGTACACCAACAAGGCGGCGCAGGCGAAGACGGCCGCGGCACTCCAGACGGAGATCGCTGCGTACGAGACACGCCGCAAGGCGATCCAGAAGGTCGCCCGGGCACGCATCATGCGCTCGCGCAAGCTGGACGAGTATCTCGACGTCATCCACAACGACAACGACCGCACCGAGTTCTACGTGTGGTTGCGCAAGCTGAGCGTCAAGCCGGGCCGCGTGGCCCGTCGGGGCAAGGCGACGTCGGGTGGCAGCTGGTCGTTCTCCGGCTACGCCGAGACGACGGAGTTCAGCCGCGTTACGAACCTGCGCGACGCGATCCGCAAGGACACGTTCTTCGACGACTTCCAGAACATCTCGCTGCCCAACTTCAAGGCGGTCACGTGGGATGACGGCCTGGAGCCGAACCGCGCGGGATCATTCAACTACTCCATGGGCCTGAAAGTGCTGGGCTGGCAGCACTCCGCCAAGAAATAGGCGGAGCGGAGGAATAGACACGTGAGCAGGCTCAGCGAAAAACAACTACTCATCCTGACGATCGGTATCACCGTCCTCCTACTGAGCGGCCTCAGCTGGCTCATCTGGAGCGACCTCGAAGCCGTCGAAGAGGAAGAGGCCAAGATCGAACAGCTCGAAGGTCAGATCGCGGCCACGGAAAAGGAGATCGCCACGATCCCCGAGCGCGAATACCGCGTCATCGCCGACCGCGAGATCGCCGACAAGGAGGTCGCGTTCCTCCCGTCCGAGGAGGACATCGAGAGCTTCTGGGAAGTCCTCGAGCGCTTCGCCGACGAGGCGGGCCTCCGCATCAGCGAGATCTCCCCGTCCAACATGGGTCGCCGCGGCAAGGGCACGATCCAGTCGGTCCCCCAGATGTTGACCGTGCGTGGAACGATCGACGAGTTCCTGCGCTTCATCAACCTGGTCGAGAACTACGAACGCATCATCAACGTCACCGAGTACAACATCAACGCGGGCAAGGAAGTGGATGAGGACGGCAAGGTGCGACACGGCATCAAGCTCGCCCTCACCACCTTCACGTACAGCAAGCGGATCGCGAACACCATCGTCTCGATCCCGCAGTACGAGAAGAAGCGCCAGCAGCCCGCCGTGAAGCGCTGGCTCTCCAAGATCAAGATCCAGGAGAAGGAGTCGTACACGCTCCGCACCTCGCTCGGCCGTCGCGACCCGTTCGTGAGCGCGCGTCGCAAGATCGAGGATTTGGGTGATCCCGAGACGGGCGCCGACCGCGAGCGCGCCGAGGCGCGGCTCGAGAGCCTGGCCGAGTCGGTACGCACCCTTGCGGCCGACATCGATATCGAGGACACGCTGCGTGAGCGCAAGGACATCTTCCGCCTCGCCCAGCAGGTCAAGGAGAACCGCGAGAAGATGGGCGAACTCGCCCGCCGGATCGACCGCATGCGGCAGGACAAGCTGATCCGCGACGCCATTCTCGCCGAACGGTTCCGCACCGAGGTGCTCAATCCGTTCGAGCGCATCAAGGCGCGCATCCAGCAGATCGAGACCGAACAGCCGCCCATGCCTCTGACCGAGGTGAAGGCGCGCTACGGTTCGATCGCCAAGAAATTCGATGAACAGAAGTGGGACGCCGTCCGCAAGGGCGTCCGTACCTTCCTGGACCTGACGCGGGACGGTGATCACGTCGTCGACGAGGCCCGGCCTCTCGTCGAGAAGATCATCGATCTGCTGCGTCGAAGCAACGTCATCCGCGAGTTCGAGAAGAAGAAGATCGTGATCACCGCGATCATCTACAGCGAACGTGGAATGTCGCTTGCCATCATCAACGCCAAGACCAAGAGCGAGGGAGACGCCCTGGACGCGGATGGCCGCGTGGTGATCGCCGAAGTCGGCGAGGACTACGTGATCTTCGAGACCGAGGGCGTAGAGATCAAAAAGCTCAAGGGTGACTAGGCGAAAGTCCGACAAGTGGAGTGATCAAGCCGTGGGCGTGCGCCCGCGGACAGCGTAAGGAGAGAGGAGTTATATTCCATGAACACCAACGGCAAGTTGGGTAAGCGTCCCTGGTGGATCGCCGCTGCCCTGCTGGTTGCTATGTCCTCGCCGGTACTGGCGCAGGGCAAGCCCACTGAGGCCAACATGGCCCAGCTAGACATTTCGGATGGACGGGTGCGCTTCGATGTGCGCGGCCGCGCCCTGCGCGATGTCGTCGACCTGATCCGCAACAAGACCCATGTCGACATCGTGATCGACAAGGATGCGGAAGAGGTTCCGATCACCCTGAAGGTGACGAACCAGCATTGGCTCACCGCCCTCGACCTTGTGGCCGAGCGTGGCGAGTGCATTCTCGTTCGTCGCAGCCCGACGCTCATCTACGTGAGCCGTCCGGAGCGCGTGACGTTCAGCTTCGAGAACGAGGACGTGAAGAAGGTGATCTCGGTGATCGCGACCTATTCGGGCGCGAACATCGTCGTCTCGCCGGCCGTCAACGGCTCGGTGACCGTGAACCTGAAGAACATCCCGTGGCGCGACGCCCTGGAGCAGATCGTCAAGACGCTCGGCTATGCCGTCGTCGAGGAGGATCGCGGCATCCTGCGCATCATCCCGCTCGAGGATCTCAAGCTCCAGCTCGAGGTGCGCGTCATCCGTCTGCGCTTCATCCGCCCGCCCAGCCCCTACCGTGCGTACCTCAAGTCGGAGCACGCCAAGGAGAAGATCGAGGCGCCGGATTCGAAGACCCCGGAGAAGAACTTCCCGATCCTCGCCGCGCTGCGGACAGCCGTGGAGCTCGAGGGTGGCACGATCGAGTACGACCGTGTGACCAACTCGATCATCGCCCGAGGCACGAAGCCCGCGCTCGACAACCTGCTCAACCTGATTGAGCAGATCGATATCGAGCCGGCGCAGATCTTCTTCGACATCAAGCTCATCACGACTCGCAACCAGGACCTGCTCGACATCGGCGTCGATCCTGGCGAGAGCGGCTGGAGCATCTCGTCCTCCATGTCGGCGGCGCAGAACCGCCTGCCGTTCGGCGTCTGGAGCGAACTCGACAACCTCGTGCCCGGCGGCGATCCGCTGTCCACGCCCGCCGCGCCGACCACGTACGGTACGCTCGACTTCTCCGGTGTCTCCCTGACCCTGCGCCTCTTCGCGCAGGACACGGAGAGCCAGATCGTTCAGGCGCCCAAGCTGGTCGCGCTGGACAACCAGGAAGCGACGATTTTCGTCGGTGAGACGGTTCGCTACGCCGAGACCAGCTCTGCCAGCAACCAGTCCGGTGGCCTGACGTTCTCCATCCAGGAGGCGCCCAACTCGCCGGTCCAGCAGGGCTTCCAGCTGCTCGTCATCCCGCACGTGATCCCCGGCTCCGACAAGATCATGATGACCGTCATTCCGGAGTCGGAACAGCTCAGCGGTACCTCGACCACCCTCGAGGGCTTCGATGAGTTCACTTCGGGCCAGGGCCTCAATCAGGTCAGCATCCTCCTGCCGCGCGTCGCCGCGTCGACGATCGTCACGCACATGATCGTCCGGTCCGGCGAAACCGCCGTGCTGGGTGGCCTGCTCACCAAGATCAAGAGCGAGACCGAGCGCGGCATCCCGGGCCTCAAGTCCA
>CBDURV010000272.1:0-6066 GCA_965369495.1 uncultured bacterium | reverse complement strand
GACCGTGGAACTACCCGATCATGGTTCCCGCGCCCTCCACGGCACTCCAGCCCACAAACTTCCCGCCCGAATCCCCGCGCCCCTACCCTTCGTCGGTCAAACAGGCCGGCATGCCGATTACGCTCACGTTCGACGGCATGGGCACGGTCACGGAGGCGAAGGGAACCCTGCGCCGGCGCGTCCGCCGCAAGAAGACGATCGAGATTCCCGTGCTGGTCTCGTCGCCCAGCCAGCCTGCAAACAAGAAGCGGCCCGACAATCGCAAGTCGATCTGCCTGATCCCGCGCAAGCCGCTCGCCGCCAAGGCGCTCTACGAGGTCTGGGTCGCCTACAAGCTCGACGGCGAGCAGAAAGAGCACCGGTGGGTCTTTTCGACGGGACACGCGCGGCCTGTTTGGAATTACTCTGGTCGCTAATGGAAAGCCCCAGCGACTTCGCGTTCTCGGACTCGGTCAAAGCGGAACAGGAGCGACTCGGACCGCGCGAGATCTACGCGCGGCCGCACAAGCCGCAGGGTGGGGGCGCGGGATGGGATACGACCGTCACCCCGGCGCGTGTGGAGTACATCGCCGCGTGCGACTCGTTCTACATAGCCACGGCGAGCGCGGACGGGCAGCCGTACATACAGCACCGCGGCGGCCCGAAGGGGTTCCTGAAGGTGCTCGATGAGAAGACGCTGGCGTTCGCGGAATACCGCGGCAACCGGCAGTACATTTCGATGGGCAACCTCAATGAGAACGACCGCTGCTGTCTCTTCCTGATGGACTACCCCGGCCGCATGCGCCTCAAGATCTGGGGCCGCGCGCGCTTCGTGGAGGGCGACGCGGAGCTACTCGCAAGGGTCGAGGATCCGGAGTACGGCGCCAAGGTGGAGCGCGTGTTCGTCTTCACCGTCGACGTGATGGACGGCAATTGCCCGCAACACATCCAGCCGCGCTTCACCGAAGAGCAGGTCGAAGATCGCGTGACCGATCTGAAGCAGCAGATCAAGGACTGCTGTCCGGAGTCAGAGGGGTAACCGCCTTTCCGTCACCAGCGCAAGATCCGGTCAGGTTTCTGGCCGACATCAAGGCCAAGAAGGAGCGCAAAAACAACGAGTCCGCCCTCCGCGCCGCCGAGCCGGATCCACCGGCCTACGACCAGCCGGACCGACAGAGGGGCCTGTTCGATTGAGAGGGCACTTCCCGTTTTGCGCCGTGATCGCGGGAGGAACCCCTGTTTCCGGCACATCCCGTCAAGTCGAACCAGCGCGCACAGGCCTTGGCTTGCACAGGAGCGCCGCAACTGGTAACGTTTGTCCTGTTATGGAGGTGAAACGCCATGCTTCCTGATCGCTTCCTCACTTCCCATCGGGTTTTCACCCGGGCGGAATTGCTCGCCGCCCTCGATGGGCGGTCCACGGCCACTGTGGATCGCACCCTGACCCGCTGGCGGCAGCAGGGGCGCATCGAACCGGTCAAGCGCGGGCTTTTTGTGCGCTTGGGGCCGGGGGAGGCGCTGCCTGACTATGCCGCCCTAGCGGCGCGTATGGCGCCCGATGCGGCCGCCGCCTATCACACGGCATTGGAAGTGCATGGCTGTGCCCAGAGCTTGTTCGAGCGTTTCAGCTTCGTGACCTGGACCGGGGTCAAGGCGGTCACCTACCGCGGGCGAGATCTGGTGCCGGTCAGGCCCAGGGCGCAGCTTGCGGCCGATGGCGGCGACGGCTGGATCGAAACCCACGAGCGCGATGGCCTTGAGTTGCGCGTGACGAGCTTGGAGCGCACGGCCGTCGATGTGCTGGATCGACCCGACTTGGCAGGCGGCGTGGAAGAGGTCTGGCGTTCGCTTGCTGGCCTGCCGGCGATCGATCCGGTGGCGCTGCTTGACTACGTACTCGTCTTGGGGAGTGCCCGCGTAGCGTCGCGGGTGGGATTCTTTCTGGAGATACGGCGCGAAGAGCTGGCGATTCCCGCATCGACGCTTGCGGCCCTGCAAGACTTGCTGCCCCGGCACCCCGTCCACATGGAGCGCGCCCTAGGCGGCCGCTTGAATCGACGCTGGCGCCTGATCGTGCCTTCGGAGTTGGCCGGGCCACCGGAGGAGGCGGGGGCATGATCACGCGCAGCCGGCTGGAGAGTGTGGCCAAGGAGAGTGGGTTCCGCCCCGCCGCGGTCGAGAAGGTGATGCGCCTGTGTGGCATTCTGCGGCGGTTCGATTCCCATCCGACCACCGAGGGCGCCTGGCTGCTCAAGGGGGGCACCGCCCTGAACCTCCTGCACCTCGATGTGCCGCGCATGTCGGTCGATATCGATCTGAACTTCATCGGAGCCATCGACCGGAAAGGCATGCTGTCCGCGCGTCCCGGGTTTGAAGCGGCCCTCGCCGCCGCCTGCGAGCGGGAAGGATGCACAGTCAAGCGCACGCCGAGCGAACATGCGGGGGGCAAGTTTCGCCTGCGCTTCGCCAGCGTGGTGGGCGGCTCGCAGAACCTGGAAGTCGATGTCAGTTATGTGGCACGCGTGCCCCTGTTGGGCACCGAAAGGCTGCCCACGCGGTTTCCCGAGGGCGATCCGGTCGAGGTCACGACCTTGCCCATCCTGGAGCTCGCCGCGGGCAAATTCACGGCACTGGTGCAGCGCACCGTCGCCCGCGATGCCTTCGACGCGGCCAACCTGCTGCAATTGATCCCGGACCTGCTGGAAGACGCGGAGTTTCGACTGGCTTTTGTCTGCTCCGTGGCGGGAGGGCGCCAGGATCCGCGCTGCCTGGAACGCTGTGACCCTGCGCCGACGGTCCAAGCAATCAGGCAGCAGTTGCTCCCCATGCTGCAACAGGATGGCTCAGCGTCATCCCCGGATCCCGACCTCCTGCAAGAAGAGATTCAGGCATATCTGGAAGGGGTCGCCGAGCGCTTGCTGCACTGGTCGTCGGCCGAAAGTGAGTTTCTGGATCGCCTGCACGACGAAGGCGAGTTGGACGCGACCATCCTGCACTCCGACCCCTCGGTACAGCAGCGGATTCAGACGCAGCCGATGCTGCTCTGGAAAGCCCAAAACGTCCGCGGGCACCGCAAGGGAGGTTCCTGAATCACGGCCCTCAATTCGATCGTCTATGCCGAGAACGTGGTGCGCAGCTTCCTGCGCTACCAGCTCACCGCCTATCCGTTCGCCGCCGAGCCCCGCTCGGCGGCTTGAGCGCGAGCCTCCTCGTAGAGAGTCTCGGGCGCAATGTCGGCTCCGTTGGGCCATGCGACGGTGCCTCCATCGACGAAGAAGCGGCGAAAATACTCGCGATCCTTGAGCGGCTCAAAAACCGGACCTGTCAACCACTGGGCAAAGTCCACGGTCCCGGTCGAACCGTCGTTGAAGACAAGTTCGACCTGATAGTCGCTGCGGTACGTTGCGTGAATTACGGCAGGGATGAAGTTCATCTCGATCTACTCCAGAGGCGCAATTCTATCAAGCGGCACCTTCGCCACCGCATTCTCCCAATTCGCTTCCAGTTCGAAGCGGTGCAGTTGGGTCCACTCGCGAATCAGTCGGAGCGCGGTTCTTGAGCGTATGTTCCCCACCGTCATCGTTCCGTCGAAGCCGAACTTCCCCTGCTGACCTGGATACTCCGCGTGAAAGTGAGGCGGCGGGTGATCCTCGTATTACATGCGAATCATGATGCCGAAGAACGTCGAGATTGTCGGCACTTGCTGTCATTCCGGTGTCCGCCCAATGGGTCGCCGCTCAGGCGTGAGCGGCATTCCCCATGCTATCGCACCCGCCCCTCGCGCGCCGGACAGCAGCGAATCAAGGATTGCTATCCGGACTAACGCAGTTCGATTTTCTTGATGGCCTCGGCGATGTACGGCTGCTTTGTCTTGGCATAGAGCGCGCGCAGGTCATCGAGTGCGAAGTGGGCTCGTGAGCCGATCTCGGAAAGCAGGTAGTTGGCGCGCGGGTCGGACCGTGCCAGCGCGATCAGACCGGGTACGACGGCGCGCGCTTCGAACGTCCCCTTCCAGAGCGCTTGCAGCGCGAGGAATCGGATCTTCGCATCGGGATCCTCCGCCCAGCGCGCCAGTACGGCGCGCGCTTCGGGAACCTTCTTGGCGAGAGACTGCAGGATCGGAATCGTGTGCGTCCGCAGGTTCGGGGCGGAAGCCGCCAAATGCGGCACGGCCCGCGATCCCATGCTTTTCAAGCCCGCCGAGACGTCGTAGCGCAGGTTCCATGATTCGATGGCCAGCGAGTTCACGAGCAGCGGGATGTCCGCCACGCCGACGGTGGCCATCGCGTCGTAGAGATGGACGCGGTTGCTCTCGCGTTCGCCCTCCGCCACGGCCAAGCTGATGAGTTCCGGCAGCGCTGGCTTCGCGGCCACCCCCATGCGCCCCAAGCCATCCACGGAAGCTTTGCGGATCGCGTCGCTCTTATGCCCCAACCCTTTCCTGAGAATAGTCAACACCGCCGCGCGATGGGCGCCGAAGCGCGCCAAGAACGCGGCGGCGCGAATACGAACCGTCACATGCTCCGATTGGAGCAACCGTTCGCATGCGGCGCGCACCTCCGCCGACGACGCCTTGAGTTGGGTGAAGACATCGATCATGACCACCTGCGCCGAGGCCGATGCGCGATTGACCCGCGCCGCCAACACCGGCAGCGCACTCGGACCAATCGCTTCCAGCGCTTTCCTGATCGACATGGCCAAGTGGTAGTCCGCTTTGTCCAAAGCAACGGCCAATACGGAGATCCCCTCACCCGCGTCGGCGCCCATCGCGCCGAGTGCGTCGGCGGCGTTCCATTGCACGGTGAACTGCTCGTGGGCGAGCAGGCGCGCAAGCGGCGCGATGAGGCGCGGATCGTTCGCCTTCGCGTCGCGCAGCGAATCGAGGGCGCTCTCCAGTTCCTTTTGGTCGGTGCCCGCGAGGGCTGCCAGGAGCGTCGGCGTTGCCGCGCGCCCGTACGCCCCCAAAGCCGAAAGCGCGGAGAGGCGCACGCTCTGCTCAGGGTCTCGGCTCAATGCACCCAAACGCTCGAGCAGATCGGGATGTTCCTTGGCAAACGCCTTGAGCGCAGCGGTGGCCGCGGCACGAGTGGCGGCCGAGGGGTCGTCCGTCGCGGCCAATAACGCGGGCAGCGCGGCGTCGCCCATTGCGGCGAGGATCGAGGATGCGTGTCTGCGCACACCGCTCAGCTCCGAACCGAGCATGGCCACCACTTCCGGCAGCGCGCGCTCCCCGATTGCGGCCAGCGCATCCGCCGCGTAGTAATGCGAAATGCCGCCCGTCCGGAAGCCCGGCAGTTCAACCAGGTCGCTTTCCAGCCACTTTCGAGAGGCCAGTTCCGCGTCCAGGATGACTTGCACGAGTGCGCTGCTCGCCGGTGCGGCCGCGGGGCCCATGCGCTCCAACGCCTCGATCGCATCCTGCAGCAGTGCCGAGTGTTCGAACGCCGCCAGAATCTGGGCAAGCCCACCCGGGGCGTGACCCAGTGCCTCGAGCGCCCACTGGTCCTCCGGACCACCGCGCGCCGGGTCGATCAGGTCGGCCACGGCCCTGACAACTTCCGCATCGCGCGCCTCCAACAGCCGCAGGGCGGCCAACCGAAGGGCCGGGTCCTCGTGCGCGAGCAACGGCAACGCCCACCGATCTTCTTCCGGCTTGCCCGTGCGCCCCACCGCCTTCAAGACAACCAGACACAGCTCCGTGTCCCGCACATCGAGCGCGGCGAGTAGCTCGGACGTGCCCTTTTTCATGTGCCCCAACGCGCGTGCGGCGAGGATCTTCTGCTCTGGATCGCCGTGACGCAGAAGCTGGAAGAAGATCGGCAGCGCGCCGTTGCCCTGCTCGCGCAACTCCCATGCTGCAGCGCGGCGACGATCGGGGTTGGGGTCGTCCAGCGCGGGCGGCCACGCGGGAAGCGTTTGCGCCGGCTCGCTGGCGACGTCGGTACGACTACGGCGATCGGCGCTCGGCTCCGGCCAGAAGTACCACCCGAGCACAAGCCCCAGAGCCAAGACAGGCAAGACGCGCGCGCTCAACATCAGAACGGTAGCTGGAGCGCCTCGCAGACGAACGCCATGAACTTGTTGGAC
>CBDURV010000271.1:0-6066 GCA_965369495.1 uncultured bacterium | reverse complement strand
GTCGTGCTGGGTCGCGGCGGTGGCGCGTATCCGCCCATGCGCCGCCTCTTCCAATGCTTCGCGGGCGGCACGATCGGTCTTGGCAAGTCGTGGTTCAGCTGGATCCACATCGACGACCTGGTCGGCATCTTTCTCAAGGCACTCGACGACGAGAGCGCGAACGAGGCCTATAACGGCACCGCGCCGCACCCCGTCTCCAACATGGAATACACGCGCGAGTTGGCGCGCTCGCTGCACCGCCCGGCCATCGCGCCCGTACCGCCGATCATGCTGCGCATATTGCTGGGCGAGTTTGGGCGCTTCGTCACCATGAGCCAACGCGTTGTGCCGATCCGCACGATCGGCATCGGCTACGACTACAAGTATCCGCGCGTTCGCGAGGCATTGGAGGCGCTGGCGTAACGAGTCGAGGTCGGGGGACCGCGGCTTTGGGCTGTGGGCTTTGAGCTTTGCGTAGCAACCAGGCCGCACAACCGGCGAGCGACTTGGTTCGGGGCCTTGCAAGGCCCAATGTCAGTGCGTACGCGGGCGGTTGATCTGGTCGCGGCGCAAAGCTCAAAGCCCAAGGCCCATAGCCGAACTAGCGTAAGGCCTCCAAAATCACGCCCTTGATCTCCCGCATATCCCGCGGCCGATCGTCTCCGGCGCCAATCAGGATCGGGCCGTGCTCCGGATCGTCGGGCAGGCGGCCGTGCGTGCCGCCGACCAGCGACGTGTCGAACGGCACCACGTCGAACAGCGTGCGGAAGCCGAGCGTCTTCTTGGCCAGGCGCCAGGCGAGCCCGGCCTTCCCCACAGCGGAATCGAAGAACAACTCGCACGGGTCGTAGCCCGGCTTGCGGTGGATGTCTACGCAGCGCGCGAAGTCGGGCGCGCGCATATCATCGAGCCAGTACGGATACGCAAACCAGCGCCCGCGTGCCGCCAGCGCGATCAACTCGCCGCTGCGCTCATGGTCGATCTGCACGAACCGGTCGAAGCCGTCGAGCGCCTCGACCACCTTGCGCGTGCGCGCCAAGTCGCCCGGATCGCCGACGTAGATGTGCGCCAACTGGTGGTCAACCACCGCGAACGCACGCGACCGAAACGGGTCGAGCAGTTCGCCGACCGGGTTGTCGATCACCTCCAGCAACCCCGCCTCGCGCAGCGCGCGGTTGATCATTACGGCGCCGGTCGCGGGCTCGATGTGGTACTCCGAAACCACAAGCACCTTGCGATCGCCCGCCGCATCAAGAATGCGACCCGCCTCCGCATCGACCGCTGCCACCTGGGCCGCAATGCGCGCATCGTCGGGGCCCCAGCGCTGCAGGTCGTAGTCGAGGTGGGGCAGATACACGAGCGCGAGGTCGGGATCGTGACCGGCCAGCACGTCGATGGCGGCGTCGGCGATCCAGCGCGTCGAATCGATCGAGGCGGTCGGCCCCCAGAAATTGAACAACGGAAACCGCCCGTGGCTCGTCTGCAGCGACTGCGCCAACTCCGGCGGCTGCGTGTAGAGATCGGGAATCTTGCGGCCGTCGGCCGGATAGGCGGGCCGCTCGGCGACGCTCACCGCGGCATCGGTGGCCATGTTGAAGCGCCAGAACATGACCGCCGTCGTACCGTCGAACGCGTTCCAGACCTTTTCGCCCTGCATGAGCCGGTTGGACTGGCGCCAAAACCAGATCTCGTTCAGGTCGCGGTGGTACCAGCCGTTGGCCACGACGCCGTGCTCCGCGGGGGCGAGACCGGTGAGCATCGTCGCTTCGCAAGTGGAGGTCACCGCCGGAAGAGGGGGTGTGAGGGGGGCCGGGGGGCCCAGGGCCGCAAGGCGCGGCGCGTGGCGCAGCAGCGCCGGCGTGAGGCCGACGACATTGAGGACCAAGACCTTGCGGGACACGCGAGGAGCATAACCCGCCTTGATTCAGGACGTGGGGCCTGTTCCGCTGGCCTAACTGCTAGGGAAAAGGCGTATCCTGTCGGAAAACGAGGAGACAGAAATGTACGGACGGATTCAGGAAATTCTCTCGGAGCAGTCCGAGAACCTGCTGGGACACACTTGCAAGACGATCTCGAAGGAGAGCCTGCATCTGCCGGGCCCCGACTTCATTGATCGCGTGTTGTCGATCAGTGATCGCGGCACGTCGGTGCTGCGCAACCTGCAGACGATGTACGACCACGGCCGCCTCGCCGGCACGGGCTACGTTTCGATTCTGCCGGTCGATCAGGGCATCGAGCACACCGGTGGCGCATCGTTCGCGCCCAACCCGATCTACTTCGATCCGGAAAACATCTGCCGGCTCGCGCTCGAGGGTGGCTGCAATGCCGTCGCTTCGACGCTGGGGGTCCTCGGTTCGGTTTCGCGCAAGTACGCGCACAAGATTCCGTTCATCTTGAAGTTCAACCACAACGAGATGCTCGCGCATCCGGCCATCGCGGACCAGACGATCTTCGGCTCCATCGAGCAGGCGTTCGAGATGGGCTGCGTGGGCGTCGGCGCGACGATCTACTGGGGCTCGCAGGAGTCGCGCCGCCAGCTTCAGGAGGTCTCGATGGCCTTCGAGAAGGCGCACGAGCTCGGCATGTTCACCGTGTTGTGGTGCTACCTGCGCAACTCCGCCTTCAAGAAGGACGGCACCGACTACTCCGCCTCCGCCGACATGACCGGCCAGGCGAACCACCTCGGCGTCACGGTCGGCGCGGACATCATCAAGCAGAAGCTGCCCACCAACAACGGCGGCTTTGGCGCGATCAAGTTCGGCAAGACGCACCCGAAGATGTACTCGGATCTTTCCACCGACCATCCGATCGACCTCACCCGCTACCAGGTGGCCAACTGCTACATGGGCCGCATGGGGCTGATCAACTCGGGCGGCGCATCGGGCGGCAACGACCTGCAGGACGCGACGGCGACCGCCGTGATCAACAAGCGCGCCGGAGGCTGCGGCCTCATCAGCGGCCGCAAGGCGTTCCAGAAGCCGATGAAAGAGGGCATTCAAATCCTCAACACGATCCAAGACGTGTACCTCTGCGACGAAGTAACGATCGCGTAGCGCGAGATCGATCCGGCAATCACGGGGCGCGGCGTTCTGCTGCGCCCCGATTCTATTTGGATTGCCGGTAGACGGCGACCGAGCGTGCGACTTTCATCGGTCGAGGGCCGCGAGTGCTTTTTGCGCGGCCGAACGTACGGACGTGTTGGGCGCTTCCGCGACGAACTTGCGCAGGTCCGCTTTGGCGAAGCGCGCCGCCTCGCCGTACTCGTCGAACGGCTTCAGCAGGTACCGCAGTTCGTCGGCCATGCGGATCTGAGCCTTGAGTTCCGTGCTGGTGTAGGCCGGGAATTGGCGCAGCGCCTCCAGCAGGATCGGCAACGAAGCTCGCGCATCGCGCCGCGTGCGCCAGATCGCCGCGGCGCCCGCCGCCCGCACCTGCCACGCGGCGTCGGTCAGCGCGCGTGCGAAGGCAGTCTCGACGCGCGCATCGGTCGGCGCGACCGTTGCGAGTAGATAAACGGCGTGGGCGCGTGCAATCGGGGCTGAGGAGCGCGTCTCCGCGAGCAGCGCGGGCACGGCGTCCGGCTTGGCCTGCTTGAGCACACGAACGGCATCCGCGCGTACGGCGCTGGACTTGTGACCCAAGCCCTCGGCCAGCGCGCCGGGTGCGAGCGCGCCAAGCGAGGCGAGCGTGTTGTTGAGCGCTTGATAGACAGCTTCGCCGCGAATGTCCTGCGGCACCTTCTCTTGGCCCGGTTGCGCGTCCAGTGCGACGAACCGGAAGAGCATCGCGATAGTGTCGGCGGCGTGTCCCTCGTACTGGCGCAGCGCAACGAAGACGTGCTTGTGGCGCCGCCAGTCGTCGGAGCGCAAGGCCTCGTCCAGCACGGGGAGCGCGTACTGCGCATGCTTGTTCGACCGCGCGAGGGCGATCGCCGCGGCGATGCGCTCGTCCGCGTCGGGGCTGGAGAGGTGCTCGTAGTACGTCCACACGAGTTTGAAGTTGTCGTTGTCGATGCGCGAGAGTGCATCCATGGCACGTGCGCGAACACGCGCGGAGCCGCTCGCCAGCGCGTCGCGAAGCGGTTCAATGGCGGGCTCGCCGATGTTCGCGAGGGCGTTGACGATTTCCGGTGCGGCGAACTTGTCGGTTTCGTCCAGATGCGCGGCGAGCATCCGCGCCGCGGGGGCGGCGTCGGCCCCGATGCGCGCGAGTGCCTTGGCGGCACTCCAGCGCACGGAGCGGCTTTCATGGCCGAGACCGGTCGCGATCGCCAGCGGGGCGCTACGCACGGTCGATGGCCGCCTCGCGAACACCCCGAAGAGAATGATGTCGTCGCCCTTGCCGATGTGCGCGATGAGCACCGACGCCGCGTCTTCGCCGCGCGGTCCGAGGGCATTGAGCGCTGACCGGCGAACATCCGGGTCCTCGTCGGAGAGCAGGGAGACCAGCGTCTCGAACGCTTCGGGATGCGGCTTGGCTGCCTCCGCGGCCGCGTTCTTGAGGTCAGGAGTACTCGTGTCGCCGCGCGCGCGGGCGGCGCTGTCGCGCACGGACCACCAGACTGCGCCGCCAGTCATGGCGAGGCCGATCATGGCCCATCCGAGCAGGGCCGGCGGCCTACTGCGGGCGGGCGTGTAACTGCTCCAACGCTTGGCCCGCCCATCGGCGAGTGGAGCGGTTCTCGTGGGCCAGCAACTCGGTCAGGGCGGGGATGTTCTCCTCCGTGACTTCGATCGCCGTGTCGCCGACCGTGATCACGGCGATGCGGTGGTCCCCGTTGGTGAGCGGATTGACGATTTTCCAGATCCGTTGCCACGTAAGCGCGCGCTCCTGCGCGACCGGTTCCGGCACGGGAGCGATCGGTTCGGGCGTGTCGCGGGTCGACCACAAGACCACGCCAATGATTGTTCCGAGCAGGGTGATCAGCAGCATCCGCACAGCGCTAGGATAAGGGCGTGCGGTACTTGGTGGCTCTCGCTTTTCTGTGCGCCTGCTCGAATTCGGAGCCTGCGCCCGCGTCGATTATCGGTCCGAGTGACGCGGGAGCGGACCAGATCGGGCAGCGCGCGCCCGCGCTTGACGGTGTTCGTTGGCTGGGCGGTGATGCGGGTCGGAGTGATGCGGGCGGCGATCGGCTTCACCTGGTGCGGTGGTGGACCGACGGCTGCTCGCTCTGCTCCGGTAGCGCGCCCGAGTTGACGCGTATTGCGGCCGCGTTCCCGGACGATCTGCGCTTCTCGGCGGTCTTTCACGACAAGCGTGGGCGCGCGACCATCGACGACGCGTGGCTGCGTGAAACCGCCGCCGCGACCGGATTCGATTCGTGTCGCATTGGTGTCGATCCGGGTTGGGCGGCGTTGCGTGCGTGGTGGCTCGATCGGGGTGGGCGCCGCTTTACCTCGGTGACGTTTCTGCTCGACCGCGAGGGCGTGATTCGCCTCATCCACACGGGCGGAACGGTCACGTCGGACGAAGCTTCGGCAATCGAACGCATGGTCTGTTACGTACTCGCTTCTCAATAAGCGCTGCTTATCGACTGGTTTCGCGATTGGGGTTCCCCGTGCCCCTCCCCTGTTCTACGCTTCGCCATGAGATGCATATGCGAATGACCCTTCTCTTTCTGCTGACCGCCCTCCTGCCCGCCGTGGCACAGGAGAGTTCCGTCTACTACGCCGTTCCGCTGGAAAGCCTCACGCTCACCGAGGGCGCGATTCCGGACGGTAGCAACGACTGGCGCCGCCTCGGATGGCGCGACGCGGCCATGCCCTATGCCGTGCTCGACGCGGGCGGTGAGGCCTACCTGAACCTAGCCGAGATCGATCGCTGGCAGGGGGATGCCATGGCGGCGCTGCGCCGCACGACGCTCAACCTGCATGTGCCCGCCGGCAAGGAGGTCACCGGCATCCTCGTGCTTCCGTCGCCCAAGGAAAAGCGGATGGTCTTCCTGCGCTTCTCGGTGCCGGCCACGACGCCCGTTTCGGACAAGGTCGCGTTCGCCGTCGCGAAGCGTTCCTACTACGAGAACCTGCTGGTGCGCGACTTCACCGGCGCGGGTTGGTGGCGCCAGCGCGTTCGCGAGATCGCGGG
>CBDURV010000270.1:0-6089 GCA_965369495.1 uncultured bacterium | reverse complement strand
GAACTGCTCCACTTGCCGGTGCCGTACTTGGACGGCTTGCGGCGACCCGCGAGCATGGCGCGCACGAGGTCCTGGAACTGTGCGCGGTACTTTCCGTCCTCGTACTTGTTGAGGAAGTAGACCAGGTACCAGCACTGCGCCTGGAACGCGTTGCGGGCGAAGTGCGGCGCCTCGGCGCCCATCAGTTCGCCCACACTCGCGGGGAGGTCCTCTTCCTCGGCCAGCATCGGGTGCCACGAGTCGCGCATGAACGCCTGGTAGCGCTGGTAGGAGGCGCAGCGAACGATCTCGCGGATCTCGAAGAACGGCAAGCCGGCGCCATCCATCGCCTGGATCAGCTTGGCACGCCGCAGCGAAACGCCGGTGAACTTGCCGTCGTCCTGCGCGCCTGCGCCGAAGTACTCGGCAAAGCCCTCGGTGAGCCAGATCCCGTTCCAGGTCTTGAAGGCGTCTTCCCACTTGTCCTTGGGATCCTTCGAATAGCGCTTCTGGAGCAGGTGCACCATCATGTGGCCGAGATCGGAGGTGAAGTAGGTGTCTTCCTCCGGCGCGGCTCCGAACGACCCAAAGGCCATCGGCTCGCGCAACCGGTAGTGGAAGAGCAGCGCCGAGCGCGTGTCGAGCGACTCGCCGCGCGACCCCTGCTCCGCCGCGGACTTGCCGGCCCTGTCGTCGAAGGCGTAGATGTAGAGCACCTTCTCCTTCTCGATCGGCTTGAGGCCCAGCGGCTTGGCGACGTGCTCCGTGAACGCACTCATCACCGAACTCGCGCGCTTGTGCACCAGCCCCATGCGCGGCGCCAGCGTCTCTTCCTTGGCCTTTTTGCTCGCCGCGTCGCCCGTAAGCTCCTTCGATCCGAGGTAGACAATGAATGGGTACTCCACCACCGCGACGGCGCCGTAGCCCTTCGTCATCGAGTCGATGCGCGAGAGGCCCTTCTTGATCAGCGCCGGCGACGGATCCGCCTCCGCCTGCTTGCGCCACACCTTGAAGTCGTCCAGCATCCCTTCGACGCTGCCGTAGTCCGCGATCTCGAAGAAGACGGTCTTGCCCGCATCGACCTTGGTGAGATGCCGTTCGTAAAAGGCCACATACTTGTCGGGCATGCGGCCCGCGTGCTTCTCCATGCCGGCCCACAGATCCTTGAAACCGGCGTAGCTCTGTAGCGACTTGCGGCCGAGATGCTTGTTGGCCGCCTCGTCGTCGGGCGCTTTTTTGGCCAACGCCTTGTAGAGGATGTCCGCCTTGGCGGTCCAGAACGCGGGGTTGCCGTCGAAACCCTTCTGCTCGGCCTCCTTCAGGAAACCGCGCAGTGCCGCTTCGTCCGCGGCGGCGATCCGGGGCTGCGTGGCTGTCCACCACACCTTGGCCGCATCGACCTTCTTGCCGCCGCCGATGCCGCCGCCTTTGCCGCCCATCATGACGGCTACGACGATGCCCACGACCACGACCACACCGCCGCCGATCAAGAGCGGCATCTTCGACTTGCCGGCGGTTTCGGGCACCGCGCGTTCGCGACGGTCACGCTTGGGCGCATCCTCCGACGGCGCGCGGCTCTTGCGGCTGCGCGAGGGAGTCTTCGACGGGGTCGCCGCCTCCGACTTGGTCGAGCGCTGGAACTGGGGGCCCGAATCGGAGAGCGATCGCTTGGTCGCTTGGACCTCGCCGACCACAAGGACCGCGCCGCAGTTGGAGCAGGCCATCTTCGAGCCCTTCTCCATGCGGGATACGTCGAGCTTGGTTCCACACTGGGTGCATCGTTGGGATCGCATTCGAGTCTCTATCTGCTGGTCATTCGGGTGCGGAAACGGAAAATTCTAACGCCCCTCGATAGTGTCGTACACGGCATCCTCGAGACGCTGCCATTCATCCTCGCCCAGGAGGTCCATGGCCTCGGCAAAGCCGGTCACCTTGCCGGACTTGGTCGCCTCGAGCTGCGAGAGCAGGTACTGCTCGAACTTCTTGCGGCGCGCGTCGCCATTCAGGTAGCGCACGACCAGCCACGAGAGATCCGAGAAGTAGCGCACGACGCCGAGGTTCTGGACCGGCTGTTTCCCCTCCGGCTCCGCTTCGGGCTCCTGGTAGCGGCGCAGCGACAAGCGGCTTTCGCGCTCGAGAATACGCTCCAGCGGCGGGAACTCGCGCCCGAAGCGCCAGCCCTCCTCGAGCGCCGGCCCGACCGAGGGCTTGTCGACCTGAAGACCCGCGAGGTAGGCGGGCAGCCCCTCCTTGAGCCAGTAGGCGCGCGACTTGTCGAGCCGGTTGGAAAAGCGGTCGGCGGGATCGCGCGCCCAGTGGCGCATGAGCTGCTGCGCGCCAATGAAGGCCAGCGACTCCTTGAGTTGCGCCTCCGGCTTCGCCAGTTCATGCGCAACCTGCACTTCGCCCGGATTCTCGTCGTCGGGCACCGGAACCGGGACTGCCCCCTCCGGCTCGCGCGGGAGGTAGAGATAGCCCCACATGTCCTTCTTGTGGAAAAAGCCGCAGCGATACGGGCTCTCCGGACGCCCGGCCACGAAGTTCTCGACGAACTCCTGGTACATCTCCGGGTCGCCGAAGATCCAGATGAAGAAGAACTGGTCCGGCCTGAGCGCGTGCCGTTTTGCGAGTTCCGGGTAGAGCTTGGGGATCTGCTTGACGAGTCCGTCCAGCACCTTCACGCGCTCTTTCAGCTTCTTGGTGTAGTTGGCCCGCAGCGCGTCGATGCGCGCCGTTTCGGCCGCCTCGTTCTCGCCGTCGATGCGACGCAGATCGCGCGCGGCGAAGAAGACCAGGAAGGGGCCCACGCGAACGTTCACGGACGGGTCGTCGCGCAGACGCGAGGGAACCCGTTCGAGCGCAAGCTGAAACGCCGCGTACTCCGGATCGCCCGTCATCTTGTCGAGGTGCTGCTTGGCGGCGCGCAACCGTGCGATTTCGATCTGGTACTCAGCTTCCGAGAGAAACACGGCGCGGTCCTGATCCACCTGTTCGCCGTACATCTCCATCAGCTCGATCATCTCCTCCGTGAAGATCTTCGCCTCCGCGATGCGCTGCCAGAGCGGCGCGAAGCCGGCGATCGACTGGAGTGTTTTGCGACCAACCGCGCCGTTGGCCTCCACATCCTCGGGGTCGAGGGCGAGGATCTGCTGGTAAGCCCACTTCGAACGCGGCGCCCACCACTCCCCGTCGCCGTCGTATCCACGCTTGCGCCCGGTGACGAGCACGCGACGCACCTCGCGCGGCGCCAAGACGAGCTTCGTGCCACCCGCCGTCTCCGTAGCCGCCTTCCACCAAACATCGCGATCCGCCGGGGCCGCCGTGGCGTTGGCGTCGTGGTCCACCCAACTCCCCTTGGGCGACGTAGTTTCCCCACCGCAAGCCACGAACAGGAGCAGACAGATCACTGCAACGAGACGCATACGGGGATTCTAAAGGGGAGCGGCAGGTCGGAGGCCTTGGCCTCTACCATTCGATTCCGTGTTTCTTTCCTTCGGACTCTGCCCATTGCTTCGCCTCGGCGGTGGTTTCGAAGGACTCGCCCTCGACGAATTGGGCCAGGGCCCAACGAATGGCGGGCTCGTTCGCCTTCCACTGGTTCCAGCGCTCCTCCCAGTACGAGGCGGGCGGGTTGTCGGGATCGTTGGGGTTGGAGGGGCGCGGTTCGTCGAGTTCCTCCGCCAGGATGCGGAAGGCCTGCTTCGCCTTGGTGTAGCCGAAGTAGCGCGCCGCCGCCTTGTGGGGCTCCGTACGCGACTTGCGGAACTGCTTCATCACATCCTTGTAGGCGCGCTTGTAGTTGAGCACGCCCAGGGCGACGATGGCGGCGCAGCGAGGATCGGTGCGCTTTTCCCTGCCCATGTACTTCGCCAGATAGGGGCCCGCCTTCTTGGCGGATGACTTCTGGCGACCGATCACGATCACGGCGGCGGTGGCCACCTTGTGGTTCTTGTCCTTGAGCCACTTGGTCGCCTCCTTGTAGATGACCGGGTGGTCCTTCTCGCCCAGCTTCATCAGCAACTCGACCTTTTTGTCTTCGTCCTTCTTGCGCTTGGCTTCCTTCATGGCGGTCTGGAAGCGCGCCACTTCGCTGGCAGCGACCGCGCGATCGGCGATGGGCACACCGAAGTCGCCAATCTCGACGTCGCCGGCGCCCTTTTTGACCGGCTTCGGCTTCTCGCCCTCTTCGGGCTTCTCGTCCTCGGCGACCGCGACCGCACCGAGCAGCAACAGAATCATTCCGACTCGATCGATCCAGCTACCTCTCACGACTCGCCTCCTGTTGCCCCTTCTGGGGAATCCGAATGCGCAAAGCGCGCGGCCGCCCGGGAGACTCGGGCTCCCAGCACGTAAAGGCCAATCAGGAGGGTAGCAATTAGGCCGACGCTAAGCGCGTGGAACCACCATTCACCCTTGATCTCGAGGAACAACTCGCCCAGCGGCACGGCGAAGGCGGCCATGACGCCGCAGCCGATGGCCGACCCCGCCATGATGGCCAGCAGCGTCACCCGCGGCTTGAGCCCCACGATGCGGCCCAGCAGGGCGCCGCCCGGGGCGCCGGTTCCCGAAAGCGGGAAGGTCACGAACAGGACCACGCCGGTAATCGCCCAGCGCCGCATCCACGGATACTCGTGCAGCCAGTAGCGGCAATAGCTCTGGACGTTGTGCAGCCAGGGGCCGACGCGCGGAATGCGGTAGACGTGGTGCAGGTTGTACGAGAGCACGTAGCCCACCCAGGTATCCATCAGGAAGACCATGATGGCGAGCTGCCACGGGCTCATGTCGAGGTCCGGATGCGCCCCCGACAGGATGATGAACTTGCCGATCGGAAGCGCCGTGAGCCCGAAAACGGTGAAGGTTCCCGCCTTTCCGATGAGCCCGAGGAAGACGTAGGCGGCGATAATGATGAGGAACGGAAGCAGCGAATGCAGGAGGCTCTTGAACGGCTGACGCCGCTCATTCTCGCGTGCTTCTTCCAGGATCTGTTCGATCGACGGCTGGCCTTGGGTCAACGATAGGGTCCCCGACGCGACGCCTTCCGGGCCCCGCAGCCCCCCAATCTAGTGGCAAGTCCAATCCGGTCAAACGATGCGCCCGTTCCCCGTGCTTGAACCATTTGAGTGCTTTCGTAGCCTATGCGTGCATGCCGCCTGCAGCTTTCGTCGATCTGCGCGAATTCGACCTCGAAAAAACCGAGTTCGATTGCGAAGCCATTCGCGCGCGCAACCCCCATCGCTACGAGTTCGAACTACTCCAGCGGGTCATCGCCTACCGGCCCGACGACGGCATCATCATCGGCGAACACCACGCCCCGGAAGACGCTTTTTGGATCCGCGGCCACATCCCCGGGAGACCGCTCTTTCCCGGCGTGCTGATGATCGAGACGGCCGCCCAGCTCAGCTCGTTCTACTGGCTCGAGTGTTTTCCCGACCTGGACAGCTTTTTCGGGTTCGGCGGCATCGAAAACACTCGTTTCCGCGGCGTCGTCAAGCCGGGCGACCGACTGATCATCGTGGCCAAGTCGATTCAGATGAAATCGCGCCGCGCGATCTTCGATGCCCAAGGCTTCGTCGAAGGCAAGATGGTCTTCGAGTCGCGCATCATCGGCGTGCCCGTCTGAATCGGCCTTGGGCTTTGGGCTTGGGGCTTTGCGCCGCTACCAGACCGACCGCCGGCGCACCGACTGTCGGTGGGCCTCGGCAGCCCCCCAAGACAGTCGAGGCCCCATCCCGACCGGCACGCCAATCGCGCTCCCTGGTCGTTCCGCAAAGCTCAAAGCCCAGAGCCCAAAGCCGACCCCGGAGCCCGCTCGCGAACGCGGGGGGTCAGCCGATCACGCCAACGATGCACGCGGTCAACTGACACGCGAACATGCCCGCGATCATCGCCTTGAAGGCCAGCGACGCGAAGTCGGAGCGCCGCCCGGGCGCTAGCGCGGCCAAGCCGCCGATCTGGATGCCGATCGACATGAAGTTGGCGAAACCGCACAGCGCATAGGTGGCGAGCTGAATCGAACGCGGCGCCAGCCGTCCCTCTTCGATCATTTCGGCCAACCGCTCGTAGGCGATGAACTCGTTGAAGATCGTCTTGGTGCCGATCAACTCGCCCAC
>CBDURV010000269.1:0-6096 GCA_965369495.1 uncultured bacterium | reverse complement strand
CCGACACGGTGCACGTGGCATGGCAACTCGCGACCGGCGCCGTGCGGTACCGGCGCAGTCTCGACGCGGGCGGCGCGTTCGACGACGCGATCACGCTGGCGGAGAACGGCACGCTCGCGCGGCCGGGGATCGCGGCCGAGGGCCAGACCGTCGTCGTCGCCTGGATCGAGGCCGGCAGCGTGCGGTTCGCGCGGAGCGACGACGAGGGCGCCACCTTCGCCGCTGCGGTCACCGTCTCTTCCGACGGTGCGAGTGTGCAGGGCGGAACGGTACGGATGCTTCTCGATAGTGGCAGGCTGCACCTCATGTGGATTGAGGACGCCGACGGGAGTCCCCGCGTGATGCATGCGTTCGTCGTGTCCGCAGGCGGAACGCCGGCGGTGCGGCGCGCCGACGAGGGAGTCGGCAACCCGTCCGAGGCGTGGATGGCGATCGAGGGCGGCGCGGCGCACGTCGTCTGGCAGACGAGCAGCGCCGCGCAGACCGAGATTCTCTACGCCGCGGCCTCCGGCAGCGCGGCCTTCTCGTCCCCGTTCGACCTGAGCGCGAGCAGCGGCACCTCGTCGTTCTCGCCGCGCGTGTCGGCGGCCAACGGCAGGGCGCACTTCGTGTGGACGGAAGGCAACAACGTCGTGTACCGCCGCGGTACGGTGCAGGGCGGGTACTCGGACGTGACGACGATCGAACCCAGCGAATCCGAACTGATCGGCCACAGCGCTCGCGTCCACGGCCGCCTCACCAAGGACCACTCCGTCCTCTGGGTGAGCCAGCGCGCGTCCGGCACCGACGTCTGGTACTACAGCTTCCGACCGTACCGAGTCAATTAGCCTGCATCTTACTTCGCTGTCTTGGGCGCCGGGACGTGCTGGTCGAAGAGGATGGTGTTGCCGTCGGGATCGTCCATTACGAAGCTGGCGGGGCCGGTACTGTCGGGATCGGCGCGCGTCTTGAGCTTGATGCCGCTCTTCTCCAGTCGCGCCTGGATCTCGCGTACGTCCAGGAAGTTCTTCGGCGTCTTTTGCTTGTGGTCCCAGCCGGGGTTGAAGGTCATGAGGTTCTTCTCGAACATGCCCTGGAACAGCCCGATCGTGGTTGTATCGTTCTGCAGGACGACCCAGTTCTGTTTGAGTTGGCCGGCGACCTGCTTGAAGCCGAGCTTCTCGTAGAACGCCTTGGACTTGTTGATGTCCTTTACGGCGAGGCTGACGGAAAAGTTGCCGAGTTTCATCTCTTTCTTCTCCTCCTGGTCGGCGTTGGCTGCGTGCATGAGCGCGGCCGTGACGAGTGCGACGACGAGTAGCGGGACGAGTTTGCGCATTTCGGTTCTCCTTGGTTTGGGGGGGGCGCGGGGGGCGTGGCCCTGCGCTTGACGGTTGCAGGTTGCCACTTCGCGCCGTAGCTTGCTTGACGGATCTTGCGAACTTCAAAGGAAAACTCACCTGACTACGTCGCCCGAGTCAATCGGGCGATCGACTACGTCGTCTGCAATCTTGCGGAGCCGCTGCGGCTGGAGGATGTGGCCCGTGTCGCATGCTTTTCGCCGTTCCACTTCCATCGCATCTTTCGCTCGCTGCTGGGCGAGACGCTCAACGACTTCGTGAAACGCCTGCGCCTCGAACGGGCGCTTCGCACGATGGCGCACGGCCCGGAGCAATCGCTTACCGAGATCGCGCTTGGCTGCGGCTTCTCGTCGTCTTCCGATTTCTCGCGCAGCTTCAAGCAGCGCTTCGGTGTGCCGCCGAGTGTCTTCGACATCGAGACGCATCGTCGCGATCGGCGTGAGGAGCTCGAGCGGAGCGCCGAGCCGCATCTGCTCAAGGGCTTGCCGCCGGGCGAAAACCCCGACGGCTTCGAGGTGGAGCTGGTTGAGCTTCCCGCCCGCTGCGTCGCATACATCCGCGTCCTCGATCCCTACCGTCCCGATGTCGTGCCGCAAGCGTGCGCGCGACTTCTGGCTTGGGCCGAGCAGCGCGGGCTCGCCGATGGACAGTGGCTCGGCTACATGTGGGAAGACCCGGAAATCGTGGCGCTTGCCGACTGCCGCTACGACGTTGGCATCGTCGTGCCCGAGTTCAAGCCCTCGGGCGAGGTCGGCCGCATGGACTTTCCGCCCATCACCGTCGCGCAGGTCGAGATCAAGGGCACGATCGATCTCGAAATGCGCTGCCTCGATTGGCTCTTCAAGACGTGGCTGCCCGGAAGTTGTTTCGTGCCTGATGCACAACCCTGCTTCGAGGCGTGGATCGGCCGCCCCTTTGCCCACGGTATGGAGCACTTCGAGCTCTATGCGCATCTGCCGGTTGTTCGCGGCTAGTCGTTGTCGCGTCTCGGAGCGTGTCGGCGTTAGAATTCGACGCGGGTATATGAGTGACGTAACGCGCATCCTCTCGGCCATTGAGCAGGGCGACGCCGGCGCGACCGAGCGGCTTATGCCCTTGGTCTACGAAGAGTTGCGACGACTTGCCGCCCATCGTCTCTCCAGGGAGAGAGTGGGACAGACACTTCAGCCAACAGCTCTGGTGCACGAGGCCTACCTTCGGCTGGTCGATGCGGAGCGCGCGGGGGTCTGGAACTCGCGCGGCCACTTCTTCGGCGCGGCCGCGGAAGCAATGCGCAGGATCCTGATCGATCGCGCACGCAAAAAACAGCGTCCGAAACATGGCGGCAATCTTCGGCGGCTCGATCTCGACGCTGCGTTTCCCGCGAACGACGACACGCCGGACGCCCTGCTCGCGATCGATGAAGCGTTGCAGAAGCTTGAGTGCCGGTTCCCGGACAAAGCGCAGCTCGTCAAGCTTCGTCACTACGCGGGCCTGTCGCTCCAGCAGTCCGCCGACGCCATGGGAATCAGCCCTGCGACCGCGAAGCGGCACTGGAACTTCGCGCGCGCCTATCTGTACGGCGAACTCATCGAAGATTCCTGAGCCCCCGGACCCCCAAACTCGCACTGCATAGCGATAGGAGGCCCTCGATGCGTTGTCTTGGGCATTGCAGAGGTATGCGTATCAAGGCGATGGAGAGGGGAACTCACGTCGCGCTGATACCAGGGAAAGGAGCTTCGTGATGAAGCGCATTCTGATTTGTGGATTCTTGTTGGCAGTGGGACTGGGGATTGTCGTCCTGCCGATCGCGACCGCGGCGCCGGCCGTGAAGGGAACGGGCGTGGCGTACCACCTGGCGCCCGATCCCGGCGGGGCGCCGCCCGTCAAGCACGATGGTCTCGTGGTCGGCGCGAAGGGGACCATTCACCGCACCGGCAGCGGCATCACCATCAACATCCACACGGTTGGCCTGACGCCGGGGAACGCCTACACGGTGTGGGTCGTCGAGGTGAACTGTGGCGCGCCCCCGTGCCGCCCGATTCGACTTGCCGGCCATATCGTGGGCAATTCGGGCAAGGGCAACTTCAGCGGCCGCCTGGGGCTCAACTCGAACCCGTCGATGGCGGTGCAGGATCCGTTCGACGGCGACTTCCACTGCATCATCGCCGACCACGGTCCGCTCGATCCGGAGGACCTGCCGGAGGCGATCAAGACGGGGTTGCCGCCGCTCAAGCCGGACGGAACCACGAACTGGAAGCAGGTCATCATCTTCGCTCCGTAGCGCGGCGCGATTGCGTTTGTTTGCGTGGGGGTCGGCGGGATGCCGGCCCCCGCGCTTTGAGCACGGTTTGGATAGGCTGATGGCGAGAAGGGAGGCACAGGGTGCCCGGCGATGAGCAGGTCGATTCGATTTTCAATTCGGCGCTGAATATCGAATCGGCGAACGAGCGGGCCGCGCACTTGGATCGGGCCTGCGGCTCCAACACGGAGTTGCGGGGCGTGGTGGAGAAACTGCTCGTGGCGCACGCCGGCGCGGGTGAGTTCATGCAGGATCCGGACGGTGCCGGCGACGCGGCCGCGTTACCGGGAGTCGAGCAGCCCGGTACGCGGATCGGGCCCTACAAGCTGTTGCAGGTCATCGGCGAGGGCGGCATGGGCACCGTCTACATGGCCGAGCAGACGGTGCCGGTCGAGCGGCGCGTGGCGCTGAAGATCATAAAGCCGGGCATGGACACCGACGAGGTCATCGCCCGCTTCGAGGCGGAGCGGCAAGCGCTGGCCGTGATGGACCACCCCAACATCGCCAAGGTGTTCGATGCGGGCGCGACCGACTCGGGCCGACCCTTCTTCGTCATGGAACTCGTCCGGGGGATTCCGATCACCGAGTACTGCGACCAGCAGCAGTGCACGCCGCGGCAAAGGCTGGAGCTGATGGTTCGCGTCTGCCACGCCGTCCAGCACGCGCATCAAAAGGGAATCATCCATCGCGACCTGAAGCCGGCGAACGTGCTCGTGGCGGAATACGACTACGAGGCAGTCCCCAAGGTCATCGACTTCGGTATCGCCAAGGCGACGAGCCAGAAGTTGACCCAGAAGACGATGTTCACGCAGTTCGGCCAGATCGTGGGCACGCTGGAGTACATGAGCCCGGAGCAGGCCAGGCTGAACCAGTTGGATATCGACACGCGCAGCGACGTCTACTCGCTCGGCGTCCTGCTCTACGAGCTGCTCACGGGCACCACTCCGTTCGATCGCGAACGGCTCCAGTCGGCCGGCTTCGAAGAGATGCTCCGAATCATCCGGGAGGAAGAGCCGCCGAGACCGAGCACACGCATTAGCACACTGGCAAGGACGGTCGTTTCGGTCCCCGGATCCCGCAGCGGCGATCCGCGCAAACTGAGTCGGCTGATGCGCGGCGAGCTGGATTGGATCGTGATGCGTTCGATGGAGAAGGAGCGCAATCGCCGCTACCAGAGCGCCAGCAGCTTCGCCGCCGACATCGAACGCTATCTTCGCGGCGAAGCGGTGCACGCCTGCACGCCCTCGGCGGCCTACCGGCTGCGCAAGCTGGTGCATCGCCATCGCGGCCCGGTGATCGCTGCCGCGGCGCTCCTGGTGGCACTCTGCCTCGGTCTGGCGGGAACCAGCTTCGGCCTCGTGCAGGCGAAGCAGGCGGAGAGCGCGGCGATCGCGGCGCGTGACTCCGAGCGTCGTCTGACGTTCGGGATGGTTCTCGACCGCGGGCTTGCGCTGTGCGACGGGGGCAGCGTCGGCCCCGGCATGCTCTGGCTTGCGCGCGCCCTTGAGACCTGCCCGCCCGACGAACCCGAGTTGCAGAGGGTTGTTCGCGCGAACCTGAACGCGTGGCATCGGGAGCTCAACGCGCTTGAGGCGATGTTCTCGCACGAGCAGCCGGTGATCTCCGTGGCCTTCGCCCCCGGGGGGCAGCGGCTGCTGACGGGAGGCACCGACCGCAACGCGCAGATCTGGGATGTGCGAACCGGCGAGCGCGTCGGCAAGCTGCTTGCTCACAACGGTGACGTGCACGAAGCGCAGTTCAGTTCGGACGGCGCGTTCGTCCTCACCGCAGACTATGGCGCGACGGCGTTCCTCTGGGACGCCCGGTCGGGGGAGCGGATCCACACGTTTCGCCACGTTGGAGAGGCGGGAGGGCCCGGGCTCTTGGCGCGGACCATCGCAAGCGGCGTGCTGGGCGCGGCGTTTCGCTGCCCGGACGACGCGCAACTCGTCACAAGCTGCGGCGACGGGACCGTACGCATCTGGGACACCAAGAGCGGCGCGGAGATTGGTTCGCTGCCGAAGCACGCGCACATGGTGCACGACGTCGCAGTCAGCCCCGACGGTTCCCGGATTCTGACCGCATGCCATGACAAGAGCGCCCGGCTATGGGACTTCGATACGCGGGAACTGCTGGCCACGTTCACGCACGACACGCGCGTGACGACCGCCGACTTCTTCGGAAAGGACGGCAGCCGGATCGTGACCGCGGATGCGGACGGCAACATCTACCTGTGGAGCGTGGCGGCCGCGTGCGCCGACCCCGACCACACGCTGGAGAGCGCCGCGGAGGAATTCGCAGCTGGACCGTGGCGGCACCATGGTGGCGTGCACCGCTTGCGTGTCGATCCGATTGGCGCACGAATACTCAGTGCGAGCTTCGACAATACCGCGCGGCTCTGGGACCCGGATGCGGGCGGAGAGGTCGGCGTGCCATTCGAGCACCAAGCGGCGGTTCAGGCGGTGGCATTCAGCC
>CBDURV010000268.1:0-6112 GCA_965369495.1 uncultured bacterium | reverse complement strand
GAAAGGCGAGTAGCGCACGGCTGTACGCGAAGTTGGCCCAATCATCGTCGGAAAACCGGTCGAGCAGCGCGGCAACATCGTCGTCGCGGCCGGTCTCCAGCAGCCAGCCCACGAGCAGATAGCGCACGCCTTGGTTATCGCCGGGATTGAGGCGCAGCATGTCCTGAAGGTGGCCAATGGCTTCATCGCGCAGTTCGGGTTCTTGCGCCCACAGGCACCGCGCGAGACCCAACCGCACGCGCATGTAGGGGCGCGTGTCGATCAATCCCCAGAAATGCCCCACGTCCTCCTCAAAGCACTTCGCACCCACCGCTGCTTCGCCTGCCTTGACTCCTTGCCGGTACAGGTCGATCGCCTCTTCGCGTGAAGTCGCTGAGTATTCGGCCAGCAAGCCGTAGGCGTCGGCGCACAGGGGCGAGATGGCGAGCGCGCGCTTGGCCAGACGGACACGCTGTTCCGGATCGTCGGTCTCGAACGCTTGGTAGAGAAGGTCCTGCGCGGCGTCGAGACTCTCCTCGTGCCGTACAAGCTTGTCCGCCCGTCGCCCGCCCTGTGCCCCCCGTTTTGCCATGGCCCCGATCCTATCGCACCCGCGGTTGCGCACAACGCTGGGCGCCTCGTCGAACTTTGTCGCTCAGGGCGAACGCAGCGTCGCATCGTCGCCGGATTCGAAATCGTCGCCCATGACCAGGCCGCACTCCCCCGACCCGACGCCGCGGTCAAGCCTGTCGAGAACCTCCGCGGCATCGTCGTCGGGTCGCTGGATGAACAGAGGCTTGCCGTCGGGGCCACCCAGCGGAACGCGCTCGGCGCAGTTTTCCGGATGGGCACCGTGCAGCATGAGCAACGTCCGAGCGAAATCCGGATGCGGCTCAAAACCGAGGCTGCGCGCATAGGCGATGCCCTCGTGCACGATCTTGGCGGCCAGGTCCAAGGAGCTTTCGACCGGCCCCTGATACTTCAGCGCGGTCGCGCACGTGCTGCGGTACTGCGACGGCGACAGCAGGCAGGCGAATGCGTTTTTCCCGCCGAGGCACTGCAGGTCCATGAGGAACGTGGCCATCGCAACGGGCCCGCGCGAACCCTGGCGGCGGGCCACGACGATCGTCGCAAGCGAGCGGCCGTCCGCCCAGCCTCCGCTGACCAGACACTCCATCACCGGCCAGCGCGACTGCTCGGCCGACGGCCATCCGCTAGCGGCCTGCGCGTGCGCCCGCTTGTTTTCCAGCGCGCGGTTGCGCTTCTTCTTTTTCCGCTCGAGCGCGCGCTGCTGCTGCCGCGTGTTTTTGACCATGCCCCGAAGCTAACGCGCCCCTCACACAGGGCCCGTGGGCGCCTGATCCACGGCGCCCTTGCGCAGCATGCCCGCCATGGCCTCGAACAGTCCGGCGAGCACCTCGGCGGCTTCGGGCGGCGCCTCGATCCGCATGGACCCGTCCGGCGAGGTCTCGACCCGGATGCCCGCGAGCAACTCGCGCGCGCCGCGCGACGGCGGCTCCGAAACGGGATCGGTCGATTCGTCCGCGGCGGCGACGATGTCATCGAGCACACGCCCCTCGGCGGCCTGCTCCTCGATCTCTTCCTCGGGCGGCGTGTTCGGCACAACCGGTGCATCGACGATCTGCTTGAGCTGGCCCAGGAACGAAGCCGAGCCGTCGAACGTGATCTGGTCGGTCGTGCCCTCGAAGAGCCCGTCGAACAGCGCCTGTTTGTCCCGCACCAGAGTCGCGATGCGCGCCTCGATGCTGGCCACGGAAACGAGGTTGTAGACGTCGATCGGGCGCTCCTGACCGATGCGGTGAATGCGGGCGATGCGCTGCTCCAGGACCGCGGGATTCCACGGCAGGTCGAGGTTGATGCAGCAGGTCGCGGCGCGTTGCAGGTTCAGGCCCACACCGCCCGCGTCGGTGCAGAACAGCACCCGCATGGCCGGGTCGTCGTGGAACTCGACGATGTTCTGGGTGCGCCGGCGCGCAGACTCCTTGCCGGTGAAGAACGCCGCACGCAAGCCGGTGCCATCGAGGACATCACGCGTGGCCCACTGCGCCAGCTGGAGCATGCGCCGCCACTGGCTGAAGATGACGATCTTGCGGCCCTGCTCGACAGCGAGCTGCGTGACGATTTCGCGCAGCTCCGCGAGCTTCGGGCTATCGAGTGCCTTGAGCGCCGCGGCGTTCGACGGACCGTGCGGCGGCAGCTCGGGCCAGATCGTGGTGAAACCCGACTGCGCCAGCCCGTTCGCGATAATCCGCTGGGTGGTCAGCAGCTGCATGAGTTTCAGGAACAGCGCCTGCGGAAGCGGACGCTTGCGCGCGATGGCCAGAATCTGCGCGATCGGCTGGGTGAGATCGTCGTGCGCGCCCTGCTGGTCGGCCGTCATTTCCACCGGAACGACCGTGTCGGTGCGCGCTGGCAGGTCGCCCAGCACCTCCTTGCGCGTGCGCCGCAGCAGTCGGGGACCGATCCGCCGGCGCAGCGTGTCGAGATTGCGCGCGCCTAGCGCCTCCCGCGAGCCGTCGGCGAAGATGGTGTGCCACGGGGCGAGGCGCCACTTCGGCTCCAGGGCGCGATCGTCGATCCAGTCCATGAGCGAGGCGAGTTCGTCGAGGCGGTTCTCCATGGGCGTGCCGGTGAGCACGAGCCGGTAGGGCGGATTCAGCGTCTTGACGTAGGTGGCGGTCTTGGTGGCCCAGTTCTTGATGCGCTGCGCCTCGTCGAGCACCACGATGCCCGGTTTCCATGCGCGCATCAGGTCGAGATCGCGCAGCACCTGTTCGTAGTTCGCGATCAGGAATCCACGGCGTGTTCGCTTGTAGATCTCCGCGCGCTGGTCCGGCGAGCCCTCGACCACGGCGATCGGCGCGTCGGAAAAGAGCCCCCACTCGCGCAGCCACTGCGGCTTGAGGCTGGCGGGCACGATCAGCAGGCCGCGCGAGATCTTGCCGGACGCCAACAGGGCGTGGCACGAGGCGGTGGCCTGCGCCGTCTTGCCGAGCCCCATGTCGTCGCCCAGGAGCAGTGCGCCCTCGCGCAGGAAACGCCGAACACCGTCTTCCTGGTAAGGATAGAGCTTGCGCTTGAGACCGCGCAGGGCAGGCAACGTGCTTGCGCCGTCCGCGGCCACCAGGCGTCGCTTCTCGTCGCGCAGCAGTACGCGCAACGCGGGATCGACACTGCGCACCGCCAGCAGGTCCTCGACCAATCCGAGCCGTTGCCGCGCGCCGGAGATCGGCTTGCCCCATCGTCTGCGAAGCCGCTCCCACGCCTCGCCGCGCTGCGGCCCGTCGCCGAGGCGGATGCCGTCCATCCAATCTCCGTCGCCGGTGAGCGGTCGGACCGGATGCCAAAAGACGCCACTGCTTGCGGGCGCAGTATCCAGCGCGCGCTGCCACTTGCGGGGTCGCGACGCCAAGTCGAGCAGCACCGTCGTGACGTGCTTGCAGAGGCCGAGCGAGTTGCGCACGAAGTCGCGGCAATCGCAACTGGCGTCAAGCGGCTGGAGACCGCGCAACAAGGTCCGGTACGGGCGCACCGACTCACGCGGACGACGCGTCGTGTAGATGCCAAACGCCTCGCCGCGCGCGGGTCGCGACGCCACCTTCAGTTCCTGCTTGCGACCCGCGGCAACGCGCCGCAGCGTAGCCTCCATGGCCGCGCGCTGAACGGGCCAGTCGCCACCCTCGGTAACCGAGAGCACATGCTCGGCCAGCATCTCGGCCGGGACATCCCCGCTCTGCTTGCCCACCATCGCGCGCAGTTCCAAAAAGGCCTCGGACGTTTGCGGCGCCAGCTTCGAAATCACGACACAAACGTAGGCCCGACGACCGACAAGCGCGGCGTTGGCCGCGTAGCCATCACGACCGGTGGAGTCTGCGTCGGCGCGTGAACCTCAACTCCGCAGCCCGAGCGCCGCGGCTTCAATCGCGCGACAGATCGAGTCGAGCCCGTGACCCGTGCACGCGTACCAGCGTATCCCGCGGTCGTTGCAGCGCCTGCGCAGCGTCCGTCCCAGTTGGGTCCGCACGAAGCGCATGATCACGATGGAATGACACGTCTGGACATCGCTTTCCATGCGCTTCAGCTGCTTGTTCCATGTGCTCTCCCAGCCCGGGTGCTTGAGCACCAGCTCAACCTCGGGAAAGCGTTCCCCGATGCGCCGGCGGACCTCGTCGTCGTAGCGCGCCTGCGCCTCGTGTCCGCCCACAAGCAGGATCTTGCCGGTTGCCGGACTCTCCGCGCGGACGGTCGGTTCGACCGTCGATGCCGGGGCCTCCTGCGCCAGCGCCTGTCGCACCGCGGCGGACAACTGCTCTTCCGGCTCTACCCCGAACGACTCGATCAGCTCCAGCAGCTCATGCGCCTGCCGCGGCGCATCATCGACGCTCTCGCGGAGAATCCGAAACGCAACGTCGCGCAGGCACGCCGCCGCCTCGGGCAACCTTCCCAGCCCCCGAAGCACACGTGCCGTCGCGAGCG
The DNA here is from genome assembly GCA_965369495.1 of uncultured bacterium. Classification (GTDB taxonomy): domain Bacteria; phylum Planctomycetota; class PLA2; order PLA2; family PLA2; genus JBCDBY01. The sequence goes on along the minus strand of CBDURV010000268.1, from coordinate 1,636 downwards.
CCACGTCATCGACGTCCCAAAGCGTCCCGCGCCGTGCGTCGTTTTCGATCAGCGCCAGAAAACGCTCGGGAAGATCGTCGGCAAGCGCTTCCAGCGCGTCGAGTTCATCGACGGCGAATTCCTCGTCGCCGGTCGCGATCGCCGCCGCAAGCAGCGCTTCATGATCCGAGAACCGCTGCGCCGCGCTCCGCGTCGTGCGCGCCGCGCGCTGCTGCACGAGTTCCCGCAACTCCGGCGCGTCACGCAGGAACTGACTCTGGCACGCGATGTCGAGCAGATCCTCGCCCAACACCGGCTGCCACTCGGCCAGAAACGCGCGCGTCCTCCCGGGAGCGGCGAGTGCCAGATTCTCGATCGTCTTGCGCACGAGGTCCGGCACTTCGGCGATACGGTCGTGGAGCCCCACCCCCAGCGCCGCAAGGGCTACGGGTGCGCGGCCGGCATCCAGGAGACAGGACTCGGCATACGCGAGATAGACGTCCGCGCGACCAAGGATCCCGAGTTCGCGGTAGATCGACTTGCGCCCCATCTCCGCGACGGCGCGCCGCATGTGCGGGCGCGCGTCGTCCACCTCGTTGCGTGCCAGATGCAGCACACCGAGGCAGTAGTCGCCGTGCCCGCGCCGGGTTTCCGCCCGTGTCGATGCCTCGAACCACTTACGGCCCGGCTCAAGCGACTCCGCGCAGGACGCCCGCATCTCCGCATCGAACGGCAGTGCGACGTCAACCAGACTGCGAATGTGGCAGGCGACCAGACCGCGGTCGGCGAGCAGCATCCCGTCGTTTTCGTCCGTGATTTCCGCCAGCAGCGCATCGGCAGCCGTCCATTTCCTGCGCAACCGCAGGCAATGCGCGCGACGGCGCTGGACGGCCGCACGCAGCTCCTCCTCGATGGGCTTGCCGCGAACGACCTCCTCAAGGTTCATGGCCGTCTCGAGCAGATCCAGGAGCGGCTCCGCCTCATCCACTTTCTGCAGGCGCAGGAATCCCACGATCTCCGCCAGCAGCGAAGCGTGAACGGAGTCCCAGGCGAGAGCTACCGCAGGCGGATGAAGGAGGTCCGCCGCCTCGACTGCGCGGCCGGCCTTGCGCAGCGCCTCGAACAGCGGACCGATCACGTACTGCGTCGCCGGATGGACGCCCCGCCCGAACTGGTCGAAATCGAACCGGTACTTCTCGAACAACTCGAGGACACGCGCGTGATCCGCCCGACGCGCATAGGCGGCCACCGCGCCGGCCAGATACCACTCGCGGCGGGCCTCGTTGACTTCCGGAAACTCCGCCCCGACGGTCTCGTCCGCCGACTGCATCGCATCGAGGAAGCCGAGGTGATGATAGGAGACGACCCGCTTCGCGTTCAGCGACACCAGCTCCTCGACCAGATGGCGCACCGCCTCCGGCGACAAAGCGCCCTCGGTTGTCCCCACCGACGAGACGATCGCGTCGATGACGGTGAAATCCAGCGGCGTGAACGCGACGCGCTCGGAGCGCGGCAGCGGCTTCTCTGGCCGCGGCGGCGGCGGAGGATCGGCGGCGTATGCCGCGAGGGACGCGGTCAGCGCCGCCCGCGCGGCAGGCACGTTCTTCCAGTGCTCGTGGCCCAACAACACGAGCACATCCCAGTACAGGTTGCAGTG
>CBDURV010000267.1:0-6119 GCA_965369495.1 uncultured bacterium | reverse complement strand
GCGACGGTCGCGAACGTGATGGTCGTGGGCGTCGAGGCGCGCCGGAAGTGGGCGACGATCGCACCGTCGCGGCGCGTGCCCGCGGTGGAGAGATCATCGAGCGTGAAGGCGGCGACGGTGGGGTGCGTCTTGGCCAGCGCGCGATTGGCGGCGGCGGCGAATCGCTTCGCCCCCTCCTGGCCGCCCAGGTGCGCGATCGCGCCGAAGCGGACAATGCGCCGCTCGACGGCGGCGAGGCGGCGCAACGGCTCCACATCGGAAAAGCGCTGCGCCCGGAACGCCAGCGAGTACTGCGCGACGGTGTGCTCACGATCACGCAGGCGCACGGTGATGTGCGTCGTGGGGGCGTCCATCACGACGACCGCGCTGCCGTGGCGCGAGTTGGACTGGTGTACGGCGAGTCGGATCGCCTGCTCATCGATTTCGAAGAAACGCTGGTCGTCCACGATGTAGGCGAGCAGGACCTGCAGATCGGTCGCGTTGGCCGCCTTCGACCCGTTGCGCGTACGTAGCGTCGCGTCGGCGGTCAACTCGAGTAGCGCCTGCGGTTCGTCGTCGCCGCGCGCCTTGGCAAGCAGCACCACCACGGCGTCCGGGTCCTCCGGAAGCGTGAAGCGGGGCGGCTTGCTTGCGGTCGCGCAGCCAGCGGTGACGAGGGCCAACAGTAACGAGGCGCGAATCACCCGAAAATGCTCCCCAGCGTCGCCTTGAGCGCCATCCACTGCGCGCTGACGAGCTGCTTGTCGCTCTTGCCGAAGCGCTCGACCTGCGTGTCCATGCGCGCGTAGCGAATCGTGATCAGCTCCACCTTGCGGCCCGTCCATGCGTCGGTTACGCGAGCGGTGTGCTTGGCGTGGTCGTCCACGAAGAGGATCGCCTTGTACTTGAGCTTGCGCAGGTGGATGAGCATGCGCAGCAGTCCGCCCTTGTGCTGACCCGATGCGAGGAACACGCCGTCCATGTAGGAGACTCGCCGCGGACCGATGAAGCCGTACTTCTGCTGCTCCTTGATGGTTAGGTCGGCGGGCGCGGGAAGCCATGTGCCGGGATATCCGTAGGGTGCGCCGCGCCCGAACGAGTAGCCGTTTTCCTTCAGGACGCGCATCGTCGCGCTGCGAAATTCGGGGCCGCGCGAGGTCATCGCCATGACCGAGGCGCCGGCGGCCTGGAGCCGTTTGACGACGGCGGGCGTCGATTTTTCGGGCGGGCGCATGCCGCTCAACGCGAACAAGATGCCCTGCACGCGCAGCAGGCCGGCAAAGTCCTTGGCCACGAGCTGCGGCGATTTCGGCTCGTTCTTGAGCAGACCCGCCTGCCAGTTGAACCACGCGTCGCCGCCGAAATCCTGGTTCATGGTGAGCAGCGTGTTGTCGATGTCGAGCACGATCAGGACGTTCTTGGCGCCGTGCTTCTTGAACAACTCGCCGGCGGCCGCCTCCACGTCGGCAAAGTCCGTCGTGACGCGGTCCTCGGCCAGGACCGGCAGTGTGAGGAGAAACAGGAGCAGGGGAATCACACGCATGCGCGCATGGTACCGGCCCGGATCGCCTATGGTGGTGCCATGTTCCGGCGTCTCGGCCTGCTCGAGCACGGCGGCGCGTTTTTGCCCCTGACTGCCCCCGACGTCGGCGCTCTCTCGAAGGGCATCATGCTACGCCCGGAGAGCAGTCCCCGCGATCATCTTCCTTTCGTTCCACGCGCTCGTCGCTAGACTTCGCGGATGCCTGTCCCGGACGTGATCGAAACCCGACTCCGAGCGCGCGACTCCCGACGGACCGCGCGTGCCGGCCGCGCGCGATGAACTCCCCGACACCTGGAGTGCCGGCGGAGTGGCCGACCGAAGCGCGCGATTGGGTGCAGTCTCGATTGAACGCTCCGATCGAGAGTGCCGAGCGCCTCGCGGACACGACGCGCTCTTCCGTCATGCGCCTCGAGAGCGGCGGGCACGTGTACTTCTTCAAGTCCGATCGCAGCCACGGACCAGCGGAGGCCGTCATCCTCGCGAGGCTGGCGGATCGAGCCGGGGAGTGGCTCGCCCCGATCGTGGCGCTCGCGGAAGACATCGGCTGGAGCCTCACACGTGACGTCGGACCCACTGGGCTTGACGATGCGAGCACGGACGACTGGTGCCGTCTCGTCCGGTGCTTCGGCGAGCTTCAACTACGGACGACGGACGACGTGCCCGGGTGGCTGGGCGTGGGCTGTAACGACCTCCGCGGCGCGGCCCTCCACGACGCAATTCTCGCGCTCCTCGACGGGGCGAGAGGCGAGCTCGATCGCGTTGTGAATGCGCGGCTGGACTCCCTTCGACCGCGTGTAGCCCAGGCGTGCCGCGATCTGTCGACGGACGGTCTTCCGGCGGCGTTGGTCCACCGCGATCTCGTCCCCGTGAACGTCGTTCTCCGTGACGGAGCGCCGGTCTTCCTGGACTGGAGTGACACGGTGGTCGGCCACCCGTTCTTCGGATGTGACCGGTTGCTCGATTCCTGCTGGACGGATCACGCGCGCAAGCAGGCCGTGATCGCCTCCTACCTCTCCGTGTTCGAGGACTTGGCGCCTCCAGAGCGCCTGCGAGCGTCGTTCGACCAGGTTCTTTTCCTGCGCGTGGTCTACGAGGGAGTTCGGTGGGCGGACGAGATCGCCGCACTCCCGGCGGACTCGGAGGCGGCGCTGCGGTTACGCGCAGACGCCCTGGGCGGTCTGTCGATGATGGCCGATGCGGCTCACAGGCTGATCCAGTAGCGCCGCATCGTCTCTCCCGTGCCCGGTGAGACGCGCGTGCCGTCCGCAGCCCCGCCCGCTCCCTCGATCCCCGTGACTTGACTTAGCGGCAACCATTCAGCCCGGAACCGTATTCACACGGATCGCCTATGGTGGTGGGATGTTCCGGCGTCTCGGTCCGCTGCTGCTCGTCTGCCTTCCGTTCTGCCAAGTCACGCACGCGGACGACGCCTTCAGGACGGCGCGCAAGGCGTACGAGCAGGGCATGAAGCGGCCGCCGCTGGGCAAGCGCGCCGGCACCATCAACCGGTTCGCGGCCACGCGTGATCCGCGCGCGCTCAAGCTGCTCATGGCGCGCTACAACAAGCCCAAGTTCCCCAAGGCGCATGAGCAGTACCTGATCGCCGAGGCGCTGGGCCGCAGCTTCCGCGACCCGGCCACCGACGCGGCGCAGTGGGCGTTCTTGAAAAAGCACAGGCGGGACGAGCACGCCTGGCTCTGGTACCAGCTTCTGCGCGGACCGTCGCGTCGGCCCGATCCGTCGGCCGTGCATGCGGTCGTGCTCGATCCGAAAATGCGCCCCTACCTGCGCGCCGCGGCGCTCGAAGCGATGGTGGGCCGCAGGCGCTCCGCGCTCGCGCTCGTGCCGCGGATGCTCGCGCCGGACGCCAAGCTGAAGGGGGCGAGCCGCATACTCTTGCCCGAAACGGCCGCGTCGATCCTGCTTGCGAACCGGCGCGATCTCAAGAGCGCGGAGTTCCAGGCGGCGGCGCAGGTGCTGCTCGCGCAACTGGCCGAAAAGGCGGACACGCTGCCGCGCACGCGTCTCGTGATCGCGCGTCGCTTCGCGCGCCTGCTCGATTCCGACAAAGTCACGACGCGCGCGCTCTATTGGCGCCAACTGCTCGGCTACCAGGAGGTCAAACACATCCAGGGGCCGACCGTCGCCGCACGCCCGCGGTTTTTTGGGCTGGAAGCGACCGGCGACCGCATCGCCTACCTGATCGACCTCTCCGACTCGATGCTGGAGCCGCTCACCAAGGTCGAACTGGCGGACGCGCGCCGGCTTACGGGCGAGGACGAAATCGACTGGAGCAAGGTGCTCACGCGATTCGATCTGGCGCGTCTGTTTCTGGCCCGCTCGTTGCGCGCGCTCGATCCCAGGGTGCGCTTTATCGTGATCGGCTTCGGCGATAAGGCGGCGTCGCTCAAAGCCACGCGCGGGCTGGTCCGGGCGACGAAGGGCGCCGTCAAGTCCGCGATTCGCGAGTTGCAGGGCATGCGGGCGTTCGGCAAGGACAAGCTGCATCCCCTCGGTCAGTTGCGCGGCAAGACGAATATCCACGCCGCGTTCGTTCACGCGTTCCGCGCCACGAAGGGCAAGAGGGGGCTGGGGGCGTTGGAGTTCATCAGCACCGCGGGGCTGATCGATGGCTGCGACACGATCTTCCTGTTGAGCGACGGCGCGCCGACAACCGACAACTTCGCCGCCAACGACCGGTTCTCCGGAGGCAGGGTCACCGTCAATGCGGAGACGGGCGAAACGAAGGCGTCCGGGGCCGGGTCGGCCAGCTACCGCGGCCCGTACGCGCGGCGCCGCTACCTCGTCGAGGACGTTCGGCGCATGAACCTCTTTCGCAAGGCGGAGATCCACTGCATCGGCATGGCGGGCGCCGACACGCGGCTCTTGCGCGCCCTCGCGGAAATCGGTCTCGGCCGCTACCGCGCCTTCGGCGTGCGCGCCAAGGGGGGGCGCATGAATCGCTGGTGGGTCATGCGGCCGCTCAAGGTGGCGGACGATCCGGCGAAGTGGAGTGAGCCGCTCGGGCCGGAAAAGGCCAAGTTTGATCGCTGGGCCGAGTTCCAGGGCGTCGGCTGGTACGCCGTGACGGGCAGCGGCAAGCAGTCCGTCGTGAACTTCGGTCGCGGCAATCGGGGAGCCGCGTACGCCTACGCCGAGTTCGAACCCGACGCGGCCGGCAAGGCGCAGCTACATGCCGGCGCGCGCGAGGTGCTGCGCATCTGGCTCAACGGCGAACTCGTGCTCGACAAGCTCACGCCGGCCAAGTGGAAGCACGACGCCTACAAGGTGGAGGTCGAACTCAAGGCGGGGCGCAACACGCTGCTGGTGAAGGTCTGCAATCGCAAAGGCGACGGACGCTTCCATGTGCGGCTCACCGACGAAGCCGGCAAGCCGCTCAGCTATCGCCAGTAGCCGGCGGCGTCCGGGAGCAGGCCGATGACCCGGAACCGTATTCCGGGCGGTGCCAAACGTCACGCGTCACGTGTCCAACCAAGCGGGTGCCGGACGTCCGCCCGATCGCCATGCTAAGCTGGCCATGCATGGCCAAGGAATATGACGTGATCATCGAGCAGGACGCCGAGGGCTACTTCGTGGCTACCGTGCCTGCATTCAAGGGCTGTCATACCCAGGCAAAATCCCTCGACGAATTGATGCGACGGGTGAGAGAAGCCGTTGCCCTGTGCCTGGAAGTCGGCGGGTCCGTCCCGGAATCGCTCGACTTCGTAGGCGTGCAGCGCATTCGAGTCGCATGAGTGAGAAGCTTCCGCCAGTTACTGGCTAGCAGCTGATTGTCGCTCTCGCAACCTTGGGCTTCGAGGTTGTGCGCGTTCGCGGCAGCCATCACTTCCTGCGCCATGTGGATGGCCCGACGACGGTCGTTCCCGTACACGCGAAGGAGACGATCGGGCCCGGCCTGCTCGGGAAGATCCTGCGTGACTGTGAACTGTCGCGCGAGCAATTGCGACGAGCGCTGTGACCGCGCGCGGATCTCGCAGGAAAACACCCGGAACCGTATTCACAATCGCAAAGGCGACGGACGCTTCCATGTGCGGCTGACGGATATGGCGGGCAGGCCGCTCAGCTATCGCCAGTAACCGGCGGCGTCGGGAAGCAGGCCCATGATCAGGATGATGCAGAGCACGAGCGGGAACGCGATCACGAACCAGAGCGGCTTCGCCTCCCACTTGAGGTGCATGTAGTAGAGGCCGACCATCGTCGCCTTGATGGCCGCCATGGCGCTCAGCCCGATCATCAGCACCGCGGCGCTGTCGCTGAACCACTCCGCCCAGCCCAGCTCGAGCAGCGTCCAGAAGGTGAGCCACGCGAAGATCTTGTAGTAGAGCTTGTCGTGGTTCTCATGCGCTTCGGGCGCAGCGGCTTCGGATGTGGGGGTCGCTTCGGTCGTCATCAGCAGATCTTCGGGTCAGAAGAGATAGAGAATCGTGAACAGCACGATCCAGACCAGGTCGACGAAGTGCCAGAAGAGACCGACCAGCTCAACCGGGCTGTGGTTCTCCTTGGTGTAGGCGCCGCGCTTGGCGCGCACCCAGATGCAGGAGAGATAGATAACGCCGGTCAGCACGTGCAGGCCGTG
>CBDURV010000266.1:0-6138 GCA_965369495.1 uncultured bacterium | reverse complement strand
TTCGACGAGGTCTGCAAGCGGGCGGAGGCGCGCGGCATTCGCGTGACCGGTTCCGAGTTGGTCGGCCTTGTCCCGTTGCAGTCAATTCTCGATGCGGGCCGCCACTTCCTGCTCAAGCAGCAGCGATCGATCGGCGTTTCCGACAGCCAACTGATCAAGATCGCCGTGAAGTCGATGGGGCTCGACGAACTCACGCCCTTCGACCCGAACGAGAAGATCATCGAGTACGCCATCGCGGACCGGTCGCGCCCGCGGCTGGTCGATCTCTCCCTGCAGAAGTTCGTCGAGGAGACCGCCTCGGAATCTCCCGCGCCCGGCGGTGGGTCGGTGGCGGCGGCGTTGGGCGCACTCGGTGCGTCGCTGGGCACCATGGTCGCAAACCTCTCGTCGCACAAGCGCGGGTGGGACGAGCGCTGGGAGGAGTTTTCCGACTGGGCCGACAAGGGCAAGCGCGTGCAGGATGAACTGGTGCGCCTGGTCGATGCAGATACCGACGCGTTCAACGCGATTCTCGCTGCGTTCCGTCTGCCCAAGTCCACCGATGCGGAGCGCGAGGCGCGCGCGGCGGCGATCGAGGTCGCCAATCGCGGTGCCATCGAAGTACCGCTGCGCGTCATGGAAGTCGCGCTCGAGTCGATGCCGGTCCTGCGCGCGATGGCGACCGACGGCATGAAGCAGTCCGCCTCCGATGCGGGCGTGGGCGCCCTGTGCGTGCGCGGCGCCGTGCTCGGTGCCGGCCTCAACGTGCGCATCAACCTCCCCGGCCTCAAGGACGAAGCGGCCGCGAAAGCGTACGGCGCGCGCGCGGAAGAACTGACGCAGCAGGCGATCGCCGAAGAGGCGGAAATCCTGGCTCTGGTCGAGGCGCGCCTCTAAGGCCGGACACAAAGGAGCGAACGTGAGTACAAGCAACCAGACCCAGGTCCTGAGGCTGACCACTGAGGCGGCGATTCGTCTCGCGCTGCTGACCGCGCTGGTCGCCGCGTGCCTGCACCTCCTCTGGCCGTTCGTGTTGCCGGTTGTCTGGGGCGTGATTATCGCCATCGCCGTGTGGCCCATCTTCCGCAGGTTGGCGGCCGTGTGCGGCGGCCGCCAAAAACTCGCGGCGGGTCTCTTCACGCTACTCGCATTGGCGGCGCTCATTGTTCCCAGTTGGCTGGTCGCCGAGTCCGTCACCGTCGTCGTGATCACCGCGGGCGAGAAGTTGGCCAGCGGGTCGGTCACCGTACCTGCTCCGCCCGAGAACATTGCCGACTGGCCGATCATTGGCGGAAAGCTCGATTCCGTCTGGACGAAAACGGTAGCCGACCCGCCCGCCGCCGTTGGGGCTTTTCACTCGCAGATCATCGCTGTCGGTGGCTGGCTCCTGTCCGCCGTCGCCAGCATGGGATTCGGGATCCTGCAGTTCGCGTTCTCGATCATCCTCGCGGGTGTTTTCCTGGGGACGGCGACGGGTGGTTCGCGCGTCGCGAACGCGTTTTGTGTGCGCCTCGCCGGGCCGGAGCGCGGGCGGGCGTTGGCCAAGACGGCCACGGATACGGTGAGCAGCGTCGTCAAGGGCGTGCTGGGCGTGGCCTTCGTGCAGTCGGCGGCGGCCACGCTCGGCATGCTGCTCGCGGGTGTCCCCGCCGCGACGACATGGGGCCTGCTCGTGCTCGTGCTCGCCATTGTCCAGTTGCCCCCGCTTCTCATCCTGGGACCGATGTGCTTCTACGTTTTTTCCACGACCGGCACATTCGGCGCGGTCCTCTTCACGGTCTGGGTGGCCATCGTGGGCGTGAGCGACTCGTTCCTGAAGCCGCTGTTTATGGGGCGCGGCGTGGAAGTACCCGTGCTGATCATCCTGCTGGGCGCGATCGGAGGCATGCTGGCTTGGGGCGTGCTCGGCCTCTTTGTCGGCGCCGTCGTGCTCGCCGTCGGCTACGAACTCTCAACCGCCTGGCTCAACGATCCCGCGTTCGCTAGCGATCGAGAGCCAGCCTGACGCCGCTGACGACCCAGCCCGACTCCTTCGACTCGAATTCGACCGAGCCCTTGAGCACGACGGTATCGCCCGCCTTCGCCAGCTTCTTGCCCGCGAGGCGCTCCTTCGCCGCCTTGCGCTCCTTGCGCGACGCCTTCTCGGGCAGCGGATCGGTCGTCTCGAAGGCGCTCGCGCGGAAGCGCCACATCGTGTCCTTCTTGAACTTCGCGACGCACTCGTAGTCGATCGTGTAGTGGCGCACGCCTTCGTCGTCGGTCCGATCCTGGCCGTCGGTCTTTTTGAACAGCTCGATGGCGACGTCCTTGCTCTGGCCGGCGACCACATCCGCGAGCGCGGTCTGCGCCATGCGCTCCGTCGGCACCTCCACGAACAGCCCCGGCTTGAAGTAGTAGAGCGCCCCCGCGGCGATCCCCAGCACGAGCACGAAACCCAGGAACTTTTTCATCGGTTCTCCTACCGCCATCTGAACCTAGAACGAGTGGGGGGGCAACTACCCCTTCCATTCGCCGAGGATCACGTTGCACTCGCCGAGCGCTTCGGGAAGTTCGATTGCGACGCTCTCCGGCGGGCCGCCCAGATCGACGCGGACGAAGACATCCACGATGACCGTGTGGCCGGCGTCGATCAGGCGCTGTCGCCACGCGGCGTAGCCTTCTGCTGAGCGGAAGCGGCCAATGCAGTCGTCGAGTGGCCGGCTGTCCACGAGGTGCACCTCGATGCGCGCGTTCGGGAACGCGTCGCGCAAAAGATCGGCCACCAGCACGCTGCTCTCGTTGCCGGGCGACCAGGTGTAGATCTCGAGCCGACCGCCGGGCGCGAGATGCGCGTGCGCGGTGACGAGCAGTTGCCGGACGACGTCGAGCCCGTCCTCGCCGCCCTGCGAGTGGTGAAAGTGCTCCATGCCCGGCGGGACAGGCTCGAAGGGCGGGTTGATCAGCACGTAGTCGAACTGTTCGTCGGCACCCAGCGGCTCGAACAGCGAGCCCTGGCGCAGATCCACTTCTGCATTGCTGGGATTGACGGCCAAGTTGAAGCGCGCGAATTCGATGGCGCGCGCGCTGATCTCCACGCCGGTCACGCTCGCCGCGGTGTCCGCCAGGAAGAGGCAGTTCACGCCCGAGCCGACGCACAGTTCGAGCGCGCGGTCGCCGGGTCGCACACCCATCTGCGACACGATGTAGAGCTGTTCGAGCATGAGCGAAAAGACCTGGTCCGCGTCGCGGTGGCTCGGCAGGTCGGTGGCGATGAAGGCGCCGTGAAGCGGGAAGACGTGCACGCAGGGCTGGTAGACGAGCGCCGATTTCTCGCGAACGAGCCCCGTGCGTGCGAACAGATCGAAGCGCGGCTTCTCGTTTGCCTCGATCAGAAGCGGTTTGCCGTGCAGGAAGAGACGCCGGTAGCGATCCCCGCCGCGGCTGTAGAAGTCTTCGAGTTCGTCCTTGAGCCCCGCATCCACCACCGGCGCGGGATGGCGCGTGTCGCGGCCGATCTTCTTCCGCAGACGTCCCCAGAGTTCTTCGAACACGCGGAGAGGATACAAGCTACCGACGTCGCAAGAGGAACTGTACGGGCAGCGGTTCCGACTGCAGCAGGGTCGCCAGCGTCTTCGCCTCCTCTTCCGAGAACGCTCCGGTGATCTGCCCGACCGACCGCAGTCGATCCCTGAGGATCGGTGCGCTGTGCAGCTTGCCGTCGAGGATGATCGCCAAGTGGCTGTTTTTTGCCTGCGTGAGTGCGGCCATGTTTGCCTGGTGCGCCTCTTTCACGCGGAACGTGATCGCCCAGCTCCCCGGTAGCCCGCCCGCGGAAGCGGAGGCGATGCTGGCGTGCGTGATGTTGTAGGAATCGTTGCGGCAGAGCACGAACGGCTGCTCCGGATTGGGTAGCCGGTTCCTGGGGAACGTCTTTCGGGCGTGCTCGGAAAGCTCGTACCAGCGCATTCCATCCAGGGGCTTGTTGCGTTGGCGCGGGTTGGCCTGAAACATGGGGTCGTCGGGTTCCACGAGGATGTGCATTTCGAGCGATGCGCCCTTGCGTTCGACGAGTCGGCGCACGAGCGCCGTGTCGGCCTGCGCCGGCAGCGATATGCGGATTCCGCTCTTGGTGCGTTCGATGCCCACGCCGCCGATGCCGACTGCGCTCAGACGGCGACGGATGATCTTCTCCGCGCGCCCGAGTCGTGCGCGATCGCCGCCGATGACCGCGAATTCGAGGATCTGTTTCGACACCCGCAGCGCGTCGCCCGGATAGGGAATCGGACGCGCCGCGCGGATCGCCGCCGGCGCTCGCGGGGCTCCGTAGAAGGTGACGCGCCTGAAGCCCGCCTGCCGGAATTCCGCCAGCAGCCGAGCCACGGTTTCGAAACGCGTGCTGGGGCGCGCCTTCACCTCGCCCACTACGCGCGGACTCGCGCTGCGCGAATCGCCCAACCAGCGCGCAACTGTGGCGAGCTTGGATGTTTCCTTACCGCCGCCCCGATACACGACGCCGGTGGGCATGGCGACCACCTGCGTTCCCCAGCGCGTGGGCTGCTCCTTGCCGGGAACGGCGAACACCGTGGCGGACTTGTTGCGGCCCGACATCCCTTCGTCCGTCGGCAGCGAGGCGTCCAAGTAGTACTCGCTGCCACTGTTCTCCTTCACGATCAGGGCGATGTCCGGCTGGCTGCGTTCCGCACAGATGAGCATGATCCACTGGACGTGGAGCCACGGCGCATCGCGGTCTACGCGCAGCAGGATCTGTCGCGGCTTCTTTCCGATGGATTTGCCGAGTTCATCGAGGCTGACGCCGGTCCACTCTCCGTCGCGTTGCACTTGGATGCCGCTGCCGTGTACGACGCGCACCTCCATGGCACCCGCCGACTTCCCCGCAACCCCGCCCGTCGGCCTGGTCACGGTTGCCAACGTGAGATTCGGTGCCTCGCCGGCGCCGGCCATGGTCGCCGGTTCGTCGCCGCGGCCAATGGAGATCGATACACCGATCAGGATCAGCGCGGCGACCGCCATCGGCACGGCCAGGCGCGGCCGCGTTCGCTGCGAAGGCAGGTTGGCGAGCAACTCCTCTTCGACCTGAGGCGAAGGGGTCAGGTTGCTATAGCTGGTTTCGACGAGGCGTTCGATGTTCTTTGTCATTGCGTTGCAGTCCTTCCCGCAGGTGCTCGATCGCCTTCGCGTAGCAGCGGCGCACCGATGAGGCGCTGACTTGTTGCGCGGCGGCGACCTCCTCCGCGCTCCAACCTTCGACCGCGCGTAGCAGCAAGATTGCGCGCGACTTCGGCTGCAATCCCGCTACGAGTTCGCGCAACCCTTCGACTTCGCCATCGCGACCGGTCGGAGGTGCGAGCAGTTCGTCGCTGCTGCCCACCAGCACCATGCGTGGCGTTGAGCGTCGCAGTTGGTCGCGCGCCTTGTTGCGCGCAATCGTGAACAGCCAGCCGACAAAACGGCTCGGCCTTCGCAGCCGCGGCAGATTCGTCCACGCGGCCAAAAACGTCGCCTGCAGCGCATCCTCGGCATCCTGCCGGCCGCGCACACGCGCCGCCAACTCGAGGAAAACCGCCCGCGAATAGCGCCGATAGAGCCTTCCGAAGGCTTCCCGGTCGCCGGCCCGCGCCGCGAGCACATCTTCAGCCTGTGCCATTGCCCTAACTGACGCGATGCTCCCCCAAAAGCGCGCAAAAAAATGTGTGAGGCGCCAGGCGCCGAGTTTTCCGACAATCGACCCCAAAGGAGAGATCGATGTCCAAGGCTCGGCTTAGTTTGACGGTGGGGATCGCGATGGCGTTCGGCTTCATGCTGGCGCAGCACGTTGCATTCCCGGAGTTGTTCGCGCAGGACGGCGGCAAGGTCTCCCCGGTGAAGCCGCGCGCGCGGGACTTCTACGTTCCCAATAGCGAGGCGCTCGGAGCCGACGAGATGCGCATCATCGCCTGCGGCACGGGCATGCCGACGGCGCGTCCCAGCCAGGCTGCCAGCTGTTGGCTCGTCGAACTCGGGAATGGCGAGAAATTCCTCTTCGATCTCGGGACCGGCTCCGCCGAACGGATCGCGGCGATGCAGATTCCCTACAACTACCTCGACAAGGTCTTCTTGAGCCACCTCCACACGGATCACTTCGGTGACTTTTCGGCCTATTTCATCGGCGGCTGGTTGGCC
>CBDURV010000265.1:0-6174 GCA_965369495.1 uncultured bacterium | reverse complement strand
CGCAGTGCCGCGTACATGGCGCGCTACATCGCCAAGAACGTGGTCGCGGCCGACTTGGCCGACCGCTGCGAGGTCCAGCTCGCCTACGCCATCGGCGTGGCGGCGCCGGTCTCGGTGCTCGTGCAGACCTTCGGCACCGCCAAGGTAGACGAGACGCGTATCGCCGAGGCGGTGCGCGAGGTCTTCCCGCTCACGACGGGCGCCATCATCGAGGCGCTCGGTCTGCGCAAGCCGATCTTCCAGAAGACCGCGGCCTACGGCCACTTCGGTCGCGAGAACGAAGGCTTCGCCTGGGAAAAGAAGGACAAGGTCGAGGCGCTCAAAAACGCCATCGGCGCCGCGGCAGTCAGCTAGCCACATCATCAAACCGAAACAGGAGCGGGTCGCCATGCGGCCCGCTCTTTTTCGTACCGTTCTCAGGGCAGGGGATGGACCCGCCACCCCGCTGCCTCCGCAACCGAGACCATCCGACCGTCGTAAATGGCCAGCGACACGTCCGCGGCATGCTGGAGAAGGAACTCGAAAGTCGCGAGATGGAGGGCGTCGAGCGTGCGTACGGGCACAGGGAACGGCCTCATGGCGCGGTCCAGGACGGGAACCGTCAGCTCCACGAAACTCAGGACCGAGATGATCTCCCGCACCTGGCTCTCCCGCGCGGAGGTCATTCCATAGGCGTGAAATCTGTTTGTGAACTCGTACTGCAATAGCCGACTGCTCACGACGGACTCGGACCACAGTGATCGAGGCGGGCGGTGGTCCTCGGCGAGGATCCAGGCCAAGGCCACCGAGGTATCGACGTAAATCACCGATCTTCGCGGTCCTGGGCAAGGTCCTCGAGCAGGGCGGCGGGTGGCATCACAGGCGTGGGTTCGCTGACGGACTCCGATCGGTTGAGCGGAGGCGACAAGATGCCCTGTTTGAACAGGTCCACGAGAACCGCATCTGCGACGTGGAGCGCTCTACCCGCCTCGGGCGGAACAAGCTCAGCGACCACGCGATCATGATTCGTGATGAGCACGCGCTCCCCGCGCGCCGCGATGCGAACGTACTCGCTCAGTCGATTTTTGAGTTCCCGGAGTCCGACGGCACGCATACCCAAGGTAGCCCCTGGCAACTACTTCGTCAGAGGAAACGGTGACGGCCTGAGAAACCACCTCAATCGCGCTGATTTCCGAGCGGGATCGTCACAGGTTCTCCGCCGATGAACACGTCCTTCACGACACCCACATCAGCCTCACGACGCCCCTGCTGCGCACTCAGGGTGAACGGACCCGTGCCCTCGTCGTTGGGGACCAGCAGGCGGAATTTGCCGTTGCCGCCCGTCCAGCCCCGCGCGACGTGGACGCCAGCCTTGTTGCGGACGTAGATCATGACCATCCCGGCGCCCGGTCGGGCGCCGGTCACCGTACCTTCGAGCGACGTGCCGTGCCGGTAGCGCATCACCCATTCCTGCCCGTCCGGGATGACTTGAATCGGCTTCGGCGCGACCCATTTCTCCTGGTGCTTGACCTGTTCGGGCAGATACGGGAAGTACTCCCGCGCGAGGAGCCCATCGAAATGGGCGCGCCCCTCGTCGTCGGTTTCCCTGCGACTGCCCTTGCCGCCCGCTCGGCTGAGAACCACGGGTGTACCGGCAATCGGCTTGCCGTCCGCGTCCAGCACGCGAATGGTGATGCTGCGATCGGCCACCAGTTCACTCAGGCGCAGGACGACCTGATGCGAGTTCGGGGCGATGCCCTTGAGTTCGCCGCCAAAGCTGTCCGACGACCAGCGGCCGTTCGGCGTCGAAGCTCCCTGGTAGATCAGGTCGATCTCGCCCTGGCCCGCGACCGTGACCGTGAACTCGCCATTCTGGTTGACGAAGACCGTCCGCGCCTCGCTCCCGGCCTGACGAACCTGTAGGCGCGCACGGGGCTGCGGCTTGCCATCCGGTCTCTGCACCACGCCCGCAATGGAGGCGGCGCGGTGGAGCACGATGGTCACCTGCGTCGCATCTTCCGCGAACGGATTCGCCTGTTTCGGCAGCGCGTAGACGACGTCCTTGGGCGCACCGATGACCCAATTCGTTTCCACCTTGTGCACCTTCCCGCTCACCTGGAAAGTGACGCGCCCCTCGGCATCGGCCTTCCCCTGCGCGCTCCTGCCCTCGCCGAACTGGACCTTCACGTACGCGTTCGGCACCGCCGCGCCCTCCACCGTCTCGACCCGCACGACAAACGCACGCGCGGTCGCGAAGCGGAACTCGACGTTCACCTCTTCCTGCGTCTCGGAGATCCGTACGGTCTTTTCGACGAGCGCACCACCGGCGCGCTGCACCTTCACGGTGTACTCACCCGGCGCAAGGTCGGGAAACCGAAAGCGCCCCAGATCATCCGTATAGCGTCTCTCCGACTCGCCATAGAAGGAGTTGGGCTTGTTGGCACGGGGAGCGAGCCGACCGCGGTCGGCGTTGGCGCCGCGCAGTATGACCTGTGCGCGAACGAGCGGCGCATCCTCTCCTGCCACTACGCGCCCAACGATGCTGCGTGCACGTGGGAGCGTGACATCCCCGACTTCGATGCGGCCACCCGCCTGCGCCGCGGGCGCGAAGTCGAGCAGATAGCGACCGAACCCCGGCTTCAGCACGACCAGCGAGTGGTACATGTCATGGCGCAGGCCGCCGACGTCAAAGCGTCCATCGGCAGCGGAGACGCCGTAGCCGCGGCTCACCATCTGGCCGTCCTCACGCCGCGTCGATCCGATCGCCGTGAGCCGCGCACCCGCGACGGGGGTGCCGGATGCATCGACAATGCGCCCCACAACCCGGTCGCCGGGTACCAGCGCGAAGTCGATCACGTCGAGCGACTCCACACGCGCGTTGTCGCGCCCGTAGTCGGGGTGGGAGATCGCGATTTCTTGCGCTCCCCCGCCGGTCCAGCCGGGCAACTCGTAGCGACCATTCTCATCCGAGCGCACGGGACCGCCCTGCACCCAGTTCATGCCGATCACCGCGCCCTCGACCGGGTCGCCCGTGACCTTGTCGGTGACACGACCGCGCAGCGTGCGCGAGGCCGACATCACGACGTCCACCTCGACCGTTTCACCGCTGGCGGGAATGTCGACCGCGGTCCAACCGGGAGATCCCTTCTGCGCATGGCGGGGTTCGAGGTAGGCGCTGCCGGGGCCGATCACCCCCTCCAACGTGCAGCGCCCCGCCACGTCGGACACGCCGGTGTGCTCGCGACTCACCATCGTCGATTTGGCGTTGGGGAAGAGCCGCATCGCGACGCCCTCCACCGGTAGCCCCGCCTCATCCTTCACCGTGATGAGAATGCGCGCCCCTTCGTCCAGCACGATGCGCAACCGCTCGCCCGCCTGCACGTAGGGAATCCTGCGCGACGCCAAGCCGTTGGCCGTCACCTCCAGCCACCCCATGCGCCCGCGCTTCCAGCGAACCGAAAACGTCCCGTCCAACGCCGAAATCGTGCCCGGTCCCGGCGACTCCTCGAAGCGGCCATCGAGGTTGAGCACACTCACGCGCTGCCACGGAAACTCCACGACGCGAATACGCGCCCCCGGGACCGGTGCGCCATCGCGCTGCACGACGGTCCCGTGAATGTCGCGCTCGCGATCGACCGCGGCGAGATCAACCGGTTTGAGCGCCACCCCCTCCCCGGGCCCCTCCCCGTCTTGCCTGTCGGCTACTTGCGTCTTCTCGGAAGCCGTCGCGTCTGTACTGATAGGCAATGAACGACCCGCGCGCGCTGTTCCGTCCGCGGACTCCGAACGAAACACATCCCGGCCCACATAGCCGATTCCGAGCAAAGCCAGCAGCGTGGCGACGACAGCGATCTTGGTCTTCATCATGGCTCCCATCAGAGTGGCGGCTTGCGCCTGATCGGCCAGCCACCAGGGCACGAACAGCAGGCCGTGCGACACGCGCGGGTGCAGACGACCGCGCAGCAGTTCACGCGCGCGCTTGAGTCGCGTGCGCACGTTCGTCTCGGTGCAGTCGAGCAGCAGGCCGCACTCCCTTGACGAGAGGCCCTCGAGGTAGCGCAGCACGATCACGTCGCGGTACTTGGCGGGCAGGCGCGCGACCTCTTCGCGCAATCGCGCATTGCGTTCAAGGCGCGCGGCCGTCTGCGCGGGGCCGGGCTCGTCGCTCGGCAGCGAAAGTTGATCGACGAGCACCACCTCGCGACGCCGCGACGCCTTGCGCCGGTAGGCGATGCGTACGGTCACCGTCAACAGCCACGCGATGAGCGGCGCTTCGAGCGGCTTGTCACCCCGACGCAGAAGCGCGTAGTAGGTCGCCTGGACGGTGTCTTCGGCATCCTGCGGATCGCCGATGCGGCGCGCGGTGCCCAGCAGACGCACGCGCGTCTGCGCGACGATTTCGTCCATCGCCGCGACGTTGCCGTCCCGGAGATAGCGCTCGAGTAGCTCGTTCAGTTCCGACACTACTCGTCATAGTGCGGAACAAAGGACGGGCGTGGCAAAAAAAGTCGATCGATGCGTTTGCGAACGGCTGTGGGCCTTGGGCTTTGGGCTTTGCGCCACAACCAGGCCAACCGCGGGCGCACCGACTGTCATTGGGTCTCGGTCGACCAACTGCTTCGTCGGCGGGAAGCGAGGCCCCATACCGACCCTCGGCGGCAGTGCGAGCTGGTTGCTGCGCAAAGCCCAAGGCCCAGAGCCCAAAGCCGAGTACCTACTTCAGCTCCAAGCGCGCCTCCGACCCTCCGACCATGACTCCCTTGACCTCGGGCCGCTGCACCTTCGGATCGCGGTTCAACGGGTCGACCGCCTGGATTCGGAACGGCCCCTCTCCCGCGGCGGGGCGCAGGAAGACCTCGAACAGCCCCGCTTCGTCGCAGTTGGCCGTCCCGACGACTTTCTCACCGGAAAAGACGAGGACGTAGACCGGACCGCTGGTTCCCTTCGGTCGGACCACGGTACCGCGCAGGGGCACCCCCTCTAGGAATCGGATCTCGATCTCCTGGCCGTCCGGCACGACCTCGATTCCCTCCGGGGGTACGAGGCCGGGTGCATGCGTCGTGTCGGGTAACGCATGCACCTGCGTCGGTTTGGCAATCATGTCATCGAGGGTGACGCGCCCGTCCTCGCCGGTCACGATGAAGCGCATCTGCTGCGCGAAGACACGGATCTTGGCCAGAGGCTTGCCGAACGGATCCACGACGCGCACGGTAAGCGTACGCCCGGTATCGATCGCCGTGAGTTGCAGCGTGACGTCCCGCGCGCCGGCGACGACGCCCGCCAGTATCCCGGCGTACGGGGCGTTCATGTCGGTGCTTGGCGAATCGCGATCCCCCATGCCGACGAAAACCAGCTCGGATGTGCCGTCGAGCGGAACCTCGGCCCTGAACGTGCCATCGTGCTTCCCGAGGAAGTGCCGAAGCTGACGGTCGCCCTGTCGCACCTGGATCATCGGCCGGAAAGCGGGTTCCCCATTCGGCAGCAGCACACGGCCCCGCACGACACCGGCGCGCTTCACTTCGATCCGCACCTCGGTGACGTCTTTGCCGATGTCCCGTCGCTTGACAGGCAGCTCGTACGCCAAGTCACTCGAACCCGCGCGGATGAAGTTCAGCTGAAGCAACTTGACCACACCCTTCACGCGCAAGGTTGTACGGCCGTCGGCGCCGGTGCTCGCACTCTGGACACCGCCCTCGTGCTGTACGGAAAAGATGGCATTGGGCACCGGACCTCCGTCGGAATCGGTCACCAATAACTCGAGTTCGCGCGTCGCATCGAACCGGATCTCGACATCCGTCCGATCGGCGGTCACGACCAGCTTCACCCTTACCTCCTGTGCGGCAGTGTGTGCACGGCTCGCCGACAGCGTGTAGCTACCGGCCGCAAGATCGGGAAAACGGAAGCGACCGAGGTCGTCGGTATGACGCATCTCCTGCTCGCCGTGTGCCCCGTACCGCCGCCGCGCCCGGACGCTTCCGGCGCGTCGGTCGATGTTCGATCCGGTCAAGGTCACGGGCACGCGTGCGATCGGATCACCGGCCGCATCCAGGATGCGGCCCGCGATCGAGCGGCCCGACCGCAGGAGGACATCGCCCATTTCGACTAGTCCGCCCGCCCGAACAGGTGGATCGATTTCGCGCAGCATCCGTCCGAAGCCCTGCTTGAAGAAGGCCACTGTATCGAGCGCGTCGTGCC
>CBDURV010000264.1:0-6186 GCA_965369495.1 uncultured bacterium | reverse complement strand
CCTGCGCTATGGCGCGCGTTTCATGAGCGTCGACAAGTCCGGGTTCAAGCGCTGGTTCCGCCACAACGTGAAGGCGCCCGCCCACTTCGAGATCGTGCTCGAACGCGCAGCGCCGACGCCGCCCCTGCGCGGCCGTTTGCTGGACCATGACGGAAAGCCCCTCTCCGGTGTTTCCGTCACCGCCGCCAACGCGAGCGCCCGCACCGACGAGCAGGGGCGCTTCGTGTTCAACGGATTGCCACCGGGGTCTATCAACTCCAGACGACGGCCCCCTACAAACTGGTGAATGCGTTCTTCAGCATCCCCAACGCCACCGAGCGCGCGTTCCAGGCACGCGACACGTCCATCCCCGCGCTCACGATCGAGGGGCGCGTCCTCCAGCGTAACGATCGCCCCTTCCCCATCGGAAACCGCATCGCGGCGGTGGCGTTTGGCCCCGACGGATCCCACGCAGCCTACGCCGCCTGTGACCTCGACGGCCGGTTCGTGCTCGAACTCGCCAAGCGGGGCAAGTACCGACTCGGCGTGGATCGCACTCGCCACCTGATATTCGAGGAGTTGCACAACGTCGAAGTGGGAACCAAGGGCCACATCATCTACCGCGCCGAGACCGGCACGATCACGGGCAGCGTCGTCTCGCCTACGGGGCAACCCATCGGCGGCGTGACGGTCACCGCCGTTCCCACTAAGGCACTCGACAAGGCGGGCATGCCGATCTCCAGCCGCAATCGCCCCGCCTGGTACGGCATGCAGGGTCGAAGCGACGAGTCCGGCAAGTTCACGATCGCAGAGAACCTGTTGGCGAAATACGTGCTGGTCGCCTACCACCCCGACTACGCGCCGACGCTGATGCGCAACGTGGGCTGGAAGGAACAAGTCGTGCAGATCGTGCTGCGTCCGGGCCACTCGCTGTCGGGGGCCGTCACACCGGCGTGCGCCGCGCGCGTGCAGGTGCTCGACCGCTGGGGCTTCGCGCGCACCAATCAGACGCAGGACGACGGACTGTTCACGGTGCACGGACTTGATGCCGGCGACTGCGAAGTTACCGCGACCGCGCAGAATCAGAAGTCGGCCGAACCGGTACACGCCAGCGCGGGCGCAACGGGCGTGGTCGTTCCTCTGGTCAGCACTCCAGCCAGGTAACGCGCCCACTCACAGGATCGCGCGTAACAGCAGCACGTAGAGGCTGCCGAGGATCAACTGCGCGACTGCGAACGGCGCGGCGACCTTCATGAAGCCGACGAAGGTGATCTTGATGCCCTCGCGTTTCATGAGGGTCACCCCGACGACGACGGCCGCGGAACCGATGGGCGTGATGTTGCCGCCGAGGTTGCCGCCGATGATGGCCGCCCACCAGATGTCGGGGGGCGTCGTCGCGGGATCGAACATCTGCGCCAGCATCGCGGCCAGCGGCACGTTGTCGGTCAACCCGCTCAGGATGCCGGTGACCCACACCAGGATCGCGCCCGCGAACATGCCGGTGTTGTCGATCAGCCACTGCACGCTCTTGCCCAGCAGCGCCAGCACGCCGACGTCCTCGTGGCCGCAGATGCCGATCACGATGAACAGCCCGACGAAGAAGATCACCAGCGACCACTCCACCTTGCGCAGCGCCTCGTCCACCAGCTTGGGGCGCAGCAGCAGCATGACCGTGGCACCCGTGAACGCCACGAACTGCAGGCCGAGTTCCTCGCTACTGAACACCGGCAGGTAGCTCTGCAATGCGAAGCCGAGCACGACGCCGCCGGTGACCCACCACGCCGCCTTGAAAAAGCCGCGGTCCTTCACCGTCTCCCACTCGTCGAATTCCATCACGCGCCGCGCCGCCTCCGGATCGTTGGCCGGCTTAATGCCGAACAACACGCGCGCCATGACGAGAGTGACCGCCGACGTAATCAGGCAGTAGGGCGCGGCGATCACGAAGAACTGCACGAAGGTGATGCCCGCCTTCTGCCCCAGAATGATGTTGGGCAGCGACGAGATGATCGTCAGCAGGCCGCCAATGTTGGTCAGGAACGCCTCGACCATCAGGAACGGCCTGGCCTCCCACTCCAGCCGCTTGCAGGCGACGACGGTCAACGAACCGACGATGATCATCGCCGTGACGTTGTTCAGAAACGCGCTGAACAGCAGCGTGAGCCCGCCCAGCAGCAATAGCAGCTTCCACGGATCGCCCTTCGACGCCTTCAACAATCGAATCGCCGACCAGGTGAAGATGCCCGACCGCGCGGCGACTTCGACGAAGATCGAGCTGCCGATAATCACGCCGAGGGTGGGCCACTCGATCAGGGCGACAGGCGCCGGGACGAAGTGGCCGCCCGGTCCGTGGTGGAAGTGCACGCCGAACGCGACGGCGGCAAACAGGCCAATGCCCGCCACGACCAGGGCGAGCAGCGCCTTCGGCAACACCTCGAACGCGAGGCCCAGCAAGGTGGCGACCAGCAGAAGTCCAAAGAACCAGGTTTCCATGGTCAGAGTGCCAACACGTGCACGCCGGGAACGGCCTTCATGAGCGCGTAGGCGCGCGATTCCAAGAACTCGGTGTGGGCGGCCTGCGAACCGAGGATGAGCAGCGAACAGTCGCGCGCCACCTCCGGCAGGATCACGAACGGATCGCCCACGCGCAGGTCCGCGACAACATCGAATGCGGCCTCGTCCGCAACGCGCACCGCCCCCTTGAGCAGATGATCCATGCGCGACTTGGCCGCCGACAGCAGGCCCGCCGCGCCCTCCTCGGTATCGATTTCGGGCGTGATCTCGAGCAGATCGACCAGCTCCTGTAGACGCGCCTGTTCCAGCACGTGCAGCAACTCCACGCGCCCGCCCTTCTCGCACAGCGCGAACGCGATCGAGAACTGCTCGATCAGGTCGGTGCGACCGCCGGGAATCTTCGCCACGATGTTCGTGAAGATGTCGTCCACCTCGGTGCTGCGAATCAGCAGCGTCGGTATCGGCGTCGCGATCAGCAACGAGTCGAGCAGGTCGCGCTCGTTCGGATCGCAGTGCAGGTGGAAGGGCTCCGGCGCCACGATCGCACCGGGCCGACGCTCGGCGATCAGCTTGGGCAACTCCACGATCGGATCGCCGACGCGAATCTCCCCGCCGCCACCCGGCAGCGCATCGAGCACCCGCTGCGCCCGATCTCGCTCCTCGCGATCCTCCAGATGCAGGAAAAAGCAGGTCGAGACCGAGGCGCCGAAGCGCTCCGCCAACCGCGCCGCCACGTTCCCGCAGGCGGGCGTCAACTCGCCAAAGTCCGCCAGCAACAGAATCGAGTCGAGCCCGATCTGCTCGACCTCGATGGTCGGAATGATCGCGCGCCGAAACATCGATTCGAATTCGTCCAGTTCGCGCTCTCTCATGTGATTCGCCTGCTGATCATACCGACTCAGCGGGGACCGAAATCGCGCAGTTGAACGCGATGGTCGCCGGGCTTCAGTTCGAGCACGGGCGCGGACCACCGGCCGTTGCGCAAGCGCACGTAGAGCGAGACCTGGCCCGCCGGCAGCGTCAGCGGCATGGGATTGAGCGACAACGCGCCGTGCGCATACAGGCGCACCGCGCGTGTGCCCGAAAGCAGCATGAAGACGCCATCCGCCGCCATTGGAAGCGCCAGCCCGATGTGCGCCGCACGCGGCATGCGAACGATGAGCGCGTCGCCGGGCTTCCTCGGGACGACGACGATCGCCGGTGCCAGATCGTATCGACCAGGCGCGTCGGCGACGAGCAGCGGCAGGCGCGGCGTCGCATCGCGAACGGCGAAGTACCCCTGCTCATCCGAAATCGCATCGGCCGATTCGTCGTCCACCAGGTCGTAGAGGTCACGCGCGCCGCCACCGGGAAGTTCCAGGCGCCGCAAGCCGCGTGCGACGGTGCGCAGGCGCACGCCGCCCAGAGGCTTGCCGTCGGGATCGAGCACGCGCCCGCGCAGCGTCGGCGCAGCCTGCAACACGATCGTGCCCAGATCCTTCACGTCGCCGTCAGTGAGCGTCGGGCCGGGAATGCGGCGCGTGCGGAAGCCGACGGCGCGAATCTCGATCGGCGTCGGGCCGTTGCGCAGGCCAACCACGCGCGCGACACCCAGCGCATCGCTCGCGAACTCCCTGGGAAACGCTCGCAGCTCCAGGCGCCCGCCGCGCGCCGCCTCCCAGACGTGGACTGCGGCGAACGGCACCGCGTTGCCTTTCACGTCCTTCAACCGCACGCGAAAGCCCGACGCCTCCTGCATGTACGCGGTCCACTCGCTGCGATCCACGCCGACCTCGAATTCGCCTTCCTGCTTGCGCCAGTTGCCCTCGGGCTGAACGGTGACGGTGATCTCGCGACGCGGGCGTACCCAGAACGTCGTGCGATCCGAGGTCTCGCGCGTTTCGATGGGCGCGGCCTTGCCGAACTTCTTGTCCACCAGCGTGACGGTCGAAGCGACCGGCGGCTCGATCGTCACCGTAAGTTCGGCGGCCGCGGTGAGCGGAAGCTCCTTGATGACGCGCTTGCGCCCCGCGCGAATGGGCGCGACCTTGCTCTTCGGCAGCCAGAGCCCCTCCGCCGCGCCGGCCGAGGCAAGCTGCAACTCACGCCCCACCGGCACCGTCACGCGCCCTTCGCCGCTGCGCAGGGCAAACGCGGAGTACCACTGCTCCTCCTCGTCGGCGACGACCAGCCAGAGCACGCCCTTTATGCGCGTGCTGCGCACCACCAGAGTCGCGCCGCGCCGCTCCCGCAGGGGCGCCATGTGCACCGTCACGCTCTCGCGCTGCTCTGAAATCGTGATCTCACGATCGGCGAACGCGCTGGCCGTGCAGTTCAACGTCACGGGGCAGCGCGGCAGGACGATCGAGTAGCGGCCGCGCTGCGCCTCCGCGACGAGCCGATACTCGCGGAAGGAGCGCGCGCCATCGGGACCGTTCCAGCGCGCCGCGTCGTCGCCGCTGGTCAGATTCACGTCGGCGGCGATGCCCACGATGCCGCGACGCCGCAGGCCGTTCCAAGCCCGCAGCGAGACGGTGCGCGCGGGCCAGAGCACCGCTTCGACCTGGCCGAAGGTCGGCGTGTCGATGAAGACGGACAGGTAGCCGTCGGCGCTCGCTTCGATGAGTGCCGACGCATCGGCGGCGACCGCCGGCAGCGTGGCGGTGCCGTCCGCCGCGACCACAGTCGTCGGCGCGTCCTCGCGAAACGCGACGGGCACGGCGGGGCGCACCACCGCGCCCGCCACGCCCGCGCCGTCGGGATCGCGCACGCGGACTTTCACCGCACGCCCTTCGCGCACATGGAGATGGAGCTGATCGCCGGCGCGAAAGCCGCGAAACGTGGACGGAGCGAGGCCCGCGCCGCAAACGAACACATCCATCGGGGCGCCGTGCGGCACTCCCGGCACCCGGAACGAGCCGTCCTCGCCACTCTTCGTCGCGGCGAAGCGCCGGCCCAACACGGCCACCGAGACCGTCGCACCGGCGACGCGTTCCCCCAGCGGGTTCAACACGACGCCGGTCGCATCCACGGCGGGGCGCAGTTCGAATTCCGCCGACGGCGCGGCGACGGTACGCGCATAGCGCCCCTCCGAATCGCGCGCGACCAGCACCAGCTTGCGCCTGTCGTGCGTCGTGCGCGGCACCCACCGCATCATGAACGCGCCGTCATCACCGCTCGTCGTCTCGGCAACCGGACCGTAGTCGCCCTCGAACAGGGCCAGCGACACACTCGCGACCGGTTGCCCGTCGCCGACGACGCGACCCGCGATCTTGCGCACCGGCGACGGCGTGGAGTCGAATTCAGGATCCCCCTCGCGCTCGCCGTTCCAACGGCCGACGACCACCACGACCGCCAGCACGATCATGCCGGCGACCGCAGTCCCCTCGGGCCAACGGCTGCGACGGTAGCGGCGCTTCACTCGACCTCGAGGAGCTTGGCGCCCTTGTCCACGGTCGCATCGGCGGCCACGAAAATCTGCGTCACCGTGCCCTCGCGGTCGGCGCGGATTTCGTTCTGCATCTTCATCGCCTCGAGCACGAGCAGCGCCTGCCCCTTTTCGATCTTGTCGCCCACCGCCACGCACACCTCGCGCACGATGCCCGGCATGGCCGCCTTGACGATGCGCGGGCCGCCCGCACCGCGCGCGGAGAGCGTCTTGGAACGCGCCGCGTGCGTGCGTGCATCCTCGACGCACACCTCGAACGTGCCCGCGCC
>CBDURV010000263.1:0-6189 GCA_965369495.1 uncultured bacterium | reverse complement strand
CGGCTCAGCTCTTCCCTGGAGGAGCGGGCTCGGCCTTGGTCTTTTACGACGAATCTAGCGCTGCCGTACTATGCGAATCGTGCGCGCCGGTTGTTTCGTCCAGGCGCCGAGGAGGAAGGTGGGGGGCCGGGGGGCCGGACATGGACCACGCCGCCGACGCAGAGGACGAGTCGGGATTCGCCAGCGAGCGACGGCAGAGTTGGGCGCACCTGCTGCGCAAGGTGCTGGAGGCCTGTCCGCCATAGCGCCGCAGGCGTAAACGATGCGCGTCACCGCGCGTGTTGCGGCTCGATAGAAGCGCGCCGCGACCGTCCTCAGTCCACCCCGACAATTTCGCGAAAGACATGACCGTGGAAGCGTTGTGTGCCGACGGCGGGCGAGCGCGGTGAGCGCAGTTCAGAATCAACTGGCACGGTGCGGTTTTGGTTCGCGCAGCAAACGGACGTGGAACCCTATCTGGAACCCTATCTCCGGGTGACGCCTGAGCACGGCTCTGATTCCCTACACTGGGCGACATGAACTGCGCATCCCCCGCTGCTCTCTTTGCCCTGATCTCGATCGCCTGCCTCTTGGGTTGTCCTGGGGGCGGAGCGCCAAGCCCGTCCGGACGCCTTGATCGCTTCTACCCCTCCGCGCCTGCGACCGCAGACACGGACTGGGTCACGATTCGTGAGTTGGAGGAGCAGCGCAAGATTCTCTTCGGTTTGGGCAGCGCCACCATCCTGCGCAGGCAGCTGGGGATCGGAGACCCCTACGACCTCGAGCTTCGCGCGGACTTGGAATACCGCGACGCATTGAACGCCGGCCTCAGGGAACTCGGCGACGCGGCGGGCGGTCTGCACAAGACCCTCGAGAAATACCACTGGGGTCTGATCAGGGCCGGGGAGTCCCCGGTCCTCGAGCGAGGCGAGCCGGTGCCGGAGCCGGCGCCAGACATGCTGGTGTCATTCGTGCAGTCAAACAACGTCCGCTACGTGATCACGGTTCCCATCGACGAGACCAGCGCGCTTTCAGCCGCGCACGCGAGGCTCGAGCAGGCCAAGGCGGACATGCGGGCATTCCTCGACGCAGTTAGTAGGGCTCCTGTCGACGCAGGCGACGAAGGCGAAGAGTGAGTTGCGCGTCGATGAAGCGCGCCGCGCCTGGAAAGACAAGTACGGACTCGGCTCTGAGCTGTGGGCTTTGAGCTTTGGGATTCGCCGTCGTTCGCGAGACCCAAAGCTCAGAGCCCATAGCCCAAAGCCGCTGGGGAACGTCCGGCCACTCTGTCAGACGGTCCCCCGCGTTGTGTCACTCTGACAGATTCGACACGACGGTTGGAATCGTAAGTCGTTGACACGCAACGTGTTAGCGCGCGGTCGCGCGAGCGGCATCCTGTTCGCAATGTGGGCGGGCTTACCTATGAACTCTCTCAGGAGGCATCCCTGATGGCCAAACAGCTCGCATTCGAGCACGAGGCACGTGAACGTCTGATGACCGGAGTCGGCAAGCTGGCCAAAGCGGTCCGCTCGACATTCGGTCCCCGTGGACGTACGGCACTCATCGACAAGGGTTGGGGCAACCCGACCGTGACCAAAGACGGCGTAACCGTGGCGGAGGAGGTCGAGCTCATCGATCCCTACGAAAACCTCGGCGCCCAACTCATCAAGGAGGCGGCGAGCAAGACCTCGGACGTCTCCGGTGACGGCACGACCACCGCGACGGTGCTCGCCGAGGCGATCTTTCGCCAGGCGCTGCGCTACGTTTCGGCGGGCGCCAGTGTCGCCGCCGTCGGCCGCGGCATGAAGACCGCCGTCGACAAGGTGGTCGAGCACATCGAAGGCATCGCCCGCAAGGTGGACTCCAAGAAGGAGATCGCCCAGGTCGGAACGATTGCCGCCAACGGCGACGTTGAAGTCGGCGACATGATCGCCGAGGCGATGGAGAAGGTCGGCCGCGACGGTGTCATTACCGTCGAGGAAGGCAAGAGCATGGACACGTCCGTGGACGTCGTCGATGGCATGCAGTTCGACCGCGGCTTCCTGAGCCCGCATTTCGTGACGGACCAGGACCGCATGGAGTGCGCGTTCGACAATCCCCTCATCCTCATCCACGAGGACAAGATCTCGGCGGCCGTGAAGCTCGTGCCGCTGCTCGAAGAGGTCAGCAAGACCAAGCGTCCGCTGCTGATCATCTCCGAGTCGATCGAGGGCGACGCGCTCGCCACGCTCGTGGTCAACAAGATGCGCGGCATCCTCGATGTCTGCGCGGTCAAAGCACCCGGCTACGGCGATCGCCGCAAGGCCATGCTCCAGGACATCGCGGTTCTGGTGGGCGGCGAGGCGATCTTCAAGGACCTCGGCGGCGACCTCGAAAAGGTCACCATCGACCAGCTCGGCAGCGCCAAGCGGGTCATCGTCGATTCCGACAACACCACGATTCTCGAGGGTGCGGGCGATGCCGCGGACGTCTCCGGACGCGCCGCGCAGATTCGCCGCGAAATCTCGGACAGCGATTCCGACTACGACCGCGAAAAGCTCCAGGAGCGCCTTGCGCGTCTCTCCGGCGGCGTCGCGGAAATCAACGTCGGCGCGTCGACCGAGAGCGAGATGAAGGAAAAGAAGGCGCGCGTCGAGGATGCGCTGCATGCCACGCGTGCGGCGATCGAAGAGGGCGTGCTGCCGGGTGGCGGCGTCGCACTCGTGCGCGCCAACGACGCGGTGTTGGCCGACCTGAAGTTGGACAACCACGACGAGCAACTCGGCGTGCGCATCATCGCGGGCGCGCTCGACGCACCCGCCAGCTGCATCGCCGAGAACGCCGGTTTCGATGGCGCGCTCGCGGTCAAGAAGATCCGCCGGAGCGAAGGCAGCGTCGGCTTCGACGCGACGACGGGCGAGACGGGCGACATGTACGAGCTCGGCATTCTCGACCCGACCAAGGTGACCCGCTCGGCGCTTCAGAACGCCGCTTCGGTCGCCACCGTCCTGCTCTCGACCGAGTGTCTGATCACGGACATTCCGGAAGAGGAAGAGGACGACGATCACCACGGCCACGACCACGGAGGACCGGGCGACGCCTGGTAATCGGACGATGAATATTCGACCCCTTAGGAACCGCATTGTCGTCAGGCCCATCGAGGGCGAGACGAAGACGGCCGGCGGAATCTTCCTGCCCGACGCCGCCAAGGAAAAGCCCCAGTCGGCCGAGGTCGTCGCGGTGGGCACCGGCGAGTACGTCGAAGCGACCGGCGAGACCGTCGCACCGCCCCTCGAAGTGGGCGACAAGGTGTTCTACGGCAAGTATGCCGGCACGGACGTCAAGGTTGGCGGCGAGGAATACAAGATCCTCGAGGTCAAGGACGTCCTCGCGAAGTACGTCTAGGAGACAGCAACGTGGCAAAGCAAATCCTCTTCGACACCGAGGCGCGCCAGCGCATCCTCGAGGGTGTCAAAAAGATCGCCGACGTCGTCAAGGCGACGCTCGGCCCCGGCGGCCGCAACGTGCTGCTGCAGAAATCATTCGGCGCTCCCGTCGTCACCAAGGACGGCGTGACCGTCGCCAAGGACATCGAGCTCGAGGAGCCCTTCGAGAACATGGGCGCCAAGATGGTGCGCGAGGTCGCCAGCAAGACCAACGACAAGGCGGGCGACGGTACGACCACCGCCAGCGTGCTGGTCGAGGCGATCTATGCCGAGGGCATCCGCGCGCTTGCGACGGGTGCGGCTCCGGTCAACGTCAAGCGCGGCATCGAGAAGGCGACCGCCTCCGTGGTGGAACGCCTCAAGGAGATGGCCGTCCAGATCGAGGGGCGCGAGCCGATCGTGCAGGTCGCCACCATCAGCGCCAACCAGGATCGCGAGACGGGCGAACTGCTCGCCGACGCGATCGAGAAGGCGGGCAGCGACGGCGTCATCACCGTCGAGGAAGGCCGCGGCATCGAGACCACTCTCGAAACCGTCGATGGCCTCCAGTTCGACAAGGGCTTCATTTCGCCCTACTTCATTACCAATCCCGAACAGCTCAAGTGCGAGCTGGAAAACGTGAGCATCCTCTTCTACGAGAAGAAGCTCTCGTCGCTGCGTGACCTCGTTCCGGTTCTGGAGCGTATCGCGCAGGCGGGCAAGCCGATCCTGATCGTGGCCGAGGATGTCGATGGCGAGGCGCTTGCCGCTCTCGTCGTCAACCGTCTGCGGGGCACGCTCGCGGCCTGCGCCGTCAAGGCGCCCGGCTTCGGCGAGCGTCGCAAGGCGATGCTGGAGGATCTCGCGATCCTCACCGGCGGCACCTTCATCAGCGAGGACCAGGGGCTCAAGCTCGAGACGATCGAGCTGACGCATCTGGGCACCGCCGACAAGATCGTCGTCGACAAGGAGAGCACCACGATCGTGGGTGGCGGCGGCGACAAAGACGCCATCGAGACCCGCATCGGCCAGATTCGCGGCCAGATCGACAAGGCCACCAGCGACTACGACCGCGAGAAGCTCGAGGAACGCCTCGCCAAGCTCGCCGGCGGCGTGGCGGTGATCGAGGTCGGCGCCAAGACCGAGACCGAGATGAAGGAACGCAAGTTCCGTGTCGAGGACGCGCTCAACGCGACCCGTGCGGCCGTCGAGGAGGGCATCGTGCCCGGCGGCGGCGTGGCACTGGCGCGGGCGCGCGAAGCGGTCGATCTCGAAGCCTACGAAGGCGACGAGAAGGTCGGCGCGCGCATTCTCGTGAACGCGCTCATCCGTCCGCTCAAGACGATCGCCGAGAACGCCGGGGAGAACGGTTCGCTCATCGCGAGCGAGATCCTCGAGCAGGAGAGCGTGCAGTTCGGATACGACGCGCTCGCCAAGAAGTACGGCGACATGTTCGAGATGGGCGTGGTTGATCCGGTCAAGGTGGTCCGTATCGCGCTGCAGCACGCGGCGGGACGCGCGGGCCTGATGCTCACGACCGACACGGTCATCACCGAACTCAAGGACAAGACCGCGGTCGGCGCCATCGCCTGATCCGTCGGCAATTCAAGGAATACACGGCGGCGGAGAGCCCTTTCTCCGCCGCCTGTTTGAATCAAGATGCCCGCCGCATCCGGAAAGCGCGACTACTACGAAGTGCTCGGTGTTCCCAAGAACGCCGAGGACGCCACGATCAAGCAGTCGTATCGCAAGATCGCGCTCAAGTACCACCCCGACAAGAACCCCGGCAACGCCGAGGCGGAGGAGCGCTTCAAGGAGGCGGCGGAGGCCTACGAGATCCTGTCGCACGCCGAGAAGCGCGCTTCGTATGACCGCTTCGGCCACGCGGGCGTGGGCGGCGGCGGGCCGCAGTTCGGATCCGTCGAGGACATCTTCGGCGCGTTCGGCGACATCTTCGGCGCGGGTCGCGGCGGGGGAGGCTCGATCTTCGAGGACCTCTTCGGCGGTGGCGGCCGGCGCGGCGGGCGCAGTCGCGGCGCGCACCTCAAGGTGGACCTTCAGGTCACCCTCGAAGAGGTCAGCGCGGGAGTCAAGAAGACGATCGAGATCACGCGCCAGGAGATGTGCCCCGACTGCCGCGGGAGCGGCGCCAAGCCGGGCACGAAACCGAAGCGTTGTCCCGATTGCGGGGGGCGCGGCGAGATCGTCCGCTCGCAGGGATTCTTCGCCATGCGTACCACCTGCGGCCGTTGTCGCGGCACGGGCCAGGTGATCGATTCGCCCTGCACCCGCTGCAAGGGAACCACACGCGTGCCCGAAAAGCGCGATGTGACGGTGACGATTCCGCCCGGCATCGCGTCGGGCATGCAGTTGCGCCTGTCCGGCGAGGGCGAGGCGGCTCCGCACGGCGGCGCGCGCGGCGATCTCTACTGCGAGATCAACGTGACGCAGCACGCACTCTTCAAGCGGCGCGACGACGACATCGTCCTCGACGTGCCGGTCGGGTTCGCGCAGGTCGCCCTCGGGACGGAAATCGAGGTGCCGACGCTGCATGGCAAGAGCGCGCTCAAGGTGCCCAAGGGCACGCAGCCCATGACGACCCTGCGCATGCGCGGGCAGGGGCTGCCGCGTCTCGACGGCTACGGCGTCGGCGATCAGCTTGTACGCATCAACGTCGAGGTGCCGACCCAGGTGGACGAGGAGACCGAGGCATTGCTTCGTCAACTCGCCGAAAAGGAGAGCCAGCAGGTCGGCACCAAGCAGACGAGTTTCTGGGACAAGGTTCGCGAGATATTCGAATGAGTTT
>CBDURV010000262.1:0-6213 GCA_965369495.1 uncultured bacterium | reverse complement strand
CACGGCGACGAGGTCGTTGAGCTGCGCCACCTTGCGCAACAACTCCGGCGCGCCGAGCACCCAGCCCATGCGTAGCGCGCCGAGGCCGTACGCCTTCGTCACGCCGCCCGTGGTCAGAAAGCGCGCGTGCCGGGCGGCGGCCACCCGCGGCGGCTTGGCCTGCAGGTCGCGATAGATCTCGTCCACGATGACGGTGCCGCCGCCGTCGGCGTGTCGTTCGAGTCGTCGCCAGTCGGTGTCGGTCAGCAGGCGTCCGGTCGGGTTTTGGGGCGACGAGACGATGACCAACTCCGTCTCGCGCGGTATGGCCGGAAGCGCGCCATCGCGCTTCCGGCGAAGGTCTGTCACGCGCGCGCCGAGGCCCTTCGGAATCTCGCTCAAGGGCGTGTAGCGCGGCCTCTCCACCGCGACTTTGGCGCCGCGTCCGGCGAACGCCGCAATCGTCACGAAGTTGGCCAGACTGGTCCCTCCGGTGAGGTAGACATGGTCCTGCGGAACCCCGTAGCACTGGGCGATGCGGCCCTCGATAAGTGGGTCGCCCGTCACGAACTCTTTGTAGCTCGGGCCGGCCGGACGGCCTGCTCCCGAGAAGCTCAGTTCGATGGGTGCGGGGTCCTTCGCGTGCGCCTTCGCCCACATCATGTGGGGGAATTTAGCCTTTTGCATACTATATCCTTGAATTTCGTCGCCCGGGCGTTGATCCTAGATCGGTTCCATCGGGCCCGAGTAGTTGGTCCGAGCAGATAGGAGTACGTTGATGAAGCTTCTCACCATTTCAAGCTGCACTTTCCTCGTCATCGCTACCACCGCATTCGCGGGCGGCAGCGATACCGTCGTCCCGGTCGCCAAGAACGCCGCGGTAGACGGGAAATCCTACGCAGCCGAGGTGACGGCGACCCAGCTTCACTTCCGCGCCGGCCCCAGCGCCTCCTACCAGAGCGTCGTGATGGCCAAGCGCGGCACGCGCGTGATCGTGCGCGACGGTGTTGCTGGTGGTGGGCGTGCAACCGGCTGGGCGACGATCGAAATCCCCGGTGGCTATCCCGCGTGGGTCGGTGCGAAGTACATTCAGCAGGACGGCAAGGGCTCCGGCGTGGTGACCGCCAACACGCTGCTCGTACGCCCGCGTGCCAGCACCAGCTACCACCAACTCACCCAGCGCCTGGCGCGCGGCGAGACGGTCAAGGTGCTCGGCACCAAGCAGGTGGGCGACACGACGTGGCTGCGGATCCAGACGCCGCAGCGCATCCCGCTCTTCTGCTCCGCCCGTTTCCTCAACAAGGTGGGACCCGCCTCGATGGCGACCGCGCCGATCGAAACCAATTCAACCGCCCGGACGGCAACGGTCTCCAACAAGACCGCCGCCGCGGATGCGCGCTTCATCAAGATCGAGAAGAGCGCGCTGCGCGACATCCACGGAGCCAAGACCCGTGGCGATCTCGCGGCCGTCAAGCTCACGCTGGCCACGGTCAATGGATCGGACCTGAGTCTGGCCAACCAGCGCCGCCACCTGGACCTGGAGCGCAAGCTTCTGCGGCGCAACCGCGAACTGGTCGTCTCCGACGTCGAGACACAGCAGCAGGCCGTGCTGGCGGACCTGGAGAAGCAGATCGCGGAGATCGAGGCGAAGTACCAGCAGCGCATCAACGATCTGCACCGTGAGGCGGAAGCGGCGAAGACAGGCAAGCGGGGTCGCTACATCACGACCGGCATTCTCGAGTACAAGCCGGAGCTGTTCGGCCGCGCGCCCAGTTTCCGCGTCACCGAAGGCGGCAAGCTGCGTCACTACGTCATCGCGCCCGCCTACGACCTGCACAAGTATGTCGGCAAGCGCATCGGCGTGGTTGGCCTTCTCGATCGCGAGAGCGGTACCGGCTACTTCACGGTGATGGGCAAGCGCATCGAGATCATCTCCGACCGGTAACGCGCGTTTCCGGAGGCCGGAGTTTCGAGCGGAAGCGGGAGGACGAAACTGTGCTGGGTTCACAACTGGCGCGGCGCATCGTCCTCCCGCTTCTCTTGTTGATCACGGCGCTGTTCGGGATGCTCGCCATCGCGGGGGTCCGGCAAGCGCAGTCGCGCGTGGACGAGGAGTTGGACCAGGAGGCCGACCGCGTCGAGGCAACCCTCGAGAGCTTGGCGCTGCCGGCTTCGCAGCGCGCGCCCATTCTCCAGGCGATGGCGCGCCTGATCGGTGCGGAACTCGAACTGGGTTCGGTGTCGACTCTCGCTGTGGACGCCGATCGTGCGCGCTATCGCGTACTGACGCGCGAAGTCGAGTCGTCGCGGGCTTCGACCGCGCTTCCCGGGCAGCATAATCGCGGGCCCAGCGAGACCCTGCGCGTCTTGTTTGCGCGTACCCGCATCGATGCGCGGCGTCGCGACTTCCTCAACCCGGTGCTTGTGGCTGCCGCGCTCGGGCTCGCCGTGGCGGCGCTCTTCGGTTTCGCGATAGCGCGCACCATCGTGCGTCCCGTCGAGCGGCTCGCGCGCGGTGTACGGGCCTACGGTGAGGGCGCGGAGGAGATCGATCCGGGGCCGCGCGCTCCCGGCGAACTGGGCGAACTGCAGACCGCGTTCGTGGAGATGGCCGGCACGGTTCGCGACAGCGAGCGTTTCGCGGCGCTCGGCCGACTGTCGGGCGGCATCGCCCACGAACTCCGCAACCCGCTCACGGCCATTCGCATGGCGGTCGAGACGGGCGGCGACGAGGCGCGCGACATCGCGCTTTCCGAAATCGACCGCCTCGACCGCACGCTGTGTGAACTGCTCGACTTCGTCCGGCCGCGTGCGCTCGAAAAGACCTCGATTCCGATACCGGAACTGCTGGAGGACGTCGCCGTCCTGCTGCGGCCACAGTGCGAGCACCTGCGCGTACGGCTCGAAGTGGAATCGGAAGCGGGGTCGGTGCTGGTCGCCGACCGCGACAAGATCCGCCAGGCGCTGCTCAATCTCGTGCTCAACGCGGCGCAGGCGCAACCCCACGGCGGGGTCGTGCGCGTGCGCGGCCGAAGCGGCGAACTTGTTGTCGAGGACGAGGGGCCGGGCATCGCCGACGATGTGCGCGAGACGCTGTTCGAGGCGTTCGTCACCACGCGCGCCGCCGGAATCGGGCTCGGACTCGCCGTCGTCAAGCAGATCGCGGATGAGCACGGCGCCACCATCGATGTGGAAACAAACGCGGCTGGCACCATTTTTTCACTTCGGTTCCCGACGACGTAAGGACAATAACCCGCTCGCAATGGCACGAGTCCTGATTATCGATGACGAGCCCGGCATCTGCTGGGCGCTGCGCAAGACGCTCGAAGGGGCCGGCCACGTCGCCAACGTCGCGGGCACGGCGGAGCAGGGCCTGCCGCTCGCGGCGAAGGCGGATCTCGTCTTCCTCGACATCGGGCTGCCCGGCATGGACGGGTTGCAGGCGCTCGATCGACTCGGCGGGGTGCCGGTCGTCATCATCACCGCCCACGGCACGCTCGAGAACGCAGTGGAAGCGCTCCAGAAGGGTGCCTTCGACTACCTGGTCAAGCCGCTCAAGGCGGAAGAGATCCCGGCGCTGGTGCAACGGGCGGTGCGGCGCGCGGAGCTGGAAAAAGAAGTCGCGCGGTTGCGTGGCGAGCTTGACGCACGCGGGCCGGCGGCGCCGCTCAAGGGCAGCACGCCCGTGATGCAGGAAGTCTTCAAGCAGGTCGCCACGGTGGCGATGGCGGAGGCTTCGGTGCTCATTCGTGGCGAGTCGGGCACCGGCAAGGAGTTGGTCGCCCGCACGATCCACTCGTCGTCGGCGCGCCGCGACGGACCATTCGAACCGATCGATTGCGGCGCGTTGCCCGAGGCGCTCGTCGAAAGCGAACTGTTCGGCTACGAGAAGGGCGCGTTTACCGGTGCGCATGCCCGCAAGAAGGGCCGCATCGAACGCGCCGCCGGCGGCACGCTCTTCCTCGACGAGATCGGGGAACTGTCCGCCGCCGCGCAGGCCAAGTTGCTGCGCTTTTTGGCCGAGCGCGAGATCGTGCGCGTGGGCGGAGGCGACCGCATCGCCGTGGACGTACGAGTTATCGTAGCGACGCACCGAGACCTGCGCGAGGAGGTCGCCGCCGGTCGCTTTCGCGAGGATCTCTACTACCGGCTGGCGGTTGCCGAGGTGCGCCTGCCGCCGCTGCGCGCGCGCCGCGACGACGTACCGTTGCTCGTGGCGCACTTCCTCGAAAGCGAACTGCACTACGCGGGCGAAATCTCCAATGAAGCGGTGCGCCTGCTGGAAGCCTACGACTGGCCCGGCAATGTCCGCGAACTGCGCAACGCGGTCGAGGCGGCAACCGTCACCGCCCGTGGCGGGACGATCCTGCCGGAACACCTGCCCGCCTCGGTCCGCCAGGTCGCGGAGGCCAGCCCCGACGAACTCGACCGCATCGTGCGCCGCATCGCAGAGCGCGCGCCGGAAGGTGAACGCCACGAAGCGGTGCAATCCGCGTTCGAGCGAACGCTGCTCGCGCAGGTGCTCGACCAGACCGGCGGCAACCAGGTGCAGTCCGCCAAACTGCTCGGCATCCACCGCACGACGCTGCGGAAGCTGATGGACAAGTACTCGCTCTAGTAGAACGGTTTTGGGCTTTGGGTTATGGGCTTTGCGTCGCGACCAGATCGCCGTATGGAGTGGCCTTGTCGTTGGGTCTCGGTCGACTACGGCGTCGCCTCTGAATTTCCGAGGGCCCCTTGACCGTGCGCCAGTAGGTGCGCATGCGTCGGTCAGTGTGGATGTAGGCCGCAGCGATCGCGGCAACGCAGAACAGCAGCGACCCGAGGACCGCGCTCAAGAAACCGCCCGTCCCGCCCGCGGCCAGCCCCGCGACGGCCAGAGCGACACATCCGCTCAACTTCATGCATCAAGGATGCCGCGCATTCGGCGGCCGGCCAGCCAATCGCGCTGAGTGCTCCGATCAGCGGCGCGAATCAATCCTCGTCATCCAGGAAGTAGTTGAAGTCCTCCGACTGCTCGTCGGCGTGCAGCAACTCGTAGGCGTGGGCCGGCGTGTCGATGTGATAAAGCTGCTGCTGGATCGTGCGGTCGCGTCCGATGGAGCGGGCCAGCGCCGACAGCACCTCGAGGTGTCGGTCGCGCTGGTTCGCGGGCGTAATCAGCAGCACCATGCAGTGCACGCGCGCGCCGTCGGGTGTTTCGATCCGGAGGCCGTCATGCGAAATGCCCATTGCACCGACGATGGTGTCGGTCACGTCGAGACGCGCATGCGGAATCGCGAGTCCGGCACCGACACACGTGGAGCCCTCTTCTTCGCGCGCCATCACGCTGCGTGTCAGCTCGTCGGGATCGATCTTCAGGCCGTTGGTGCGAATCGCCAGTTCGACGAGTTGCTCGATCGCCTCCTGCTTGCCCGGCCCGCGCAGCTTGGTGGTGATCTGTTCCTCGTGCAGAAAATCGATCACGCGGGCGCGGTCCTTGCCGTAGTCGCCCGACTCGCGCAGCGCCCTGCGTGTCAGGATCGGACCGACGATCTCCGCCAGGAGCACGACGGTGAGCACG
Source organism: uncultured bacterium (assembly GCA_965369495.1). Taxonomy (GTDB): domain Bacteria; phylum Planctomycetota; class PLA2; order PLA2; family PLA2; genus JBCDBY01. The sequence continues at coordinate 671 of CBDURV010000262.1, read as the reverse complement.
ACCGCCAGGAAGAGGTCGGTCAGCTCCTTGTGCTCGCCGAAGACGGGATCTTCCGTGACGAGCAGCATGAGGCCGACCGCCAGACCCGCTTGCGGCAGCAGGGCGGGTCCGAGCCAGCGGCGCACTCGATCGGTGGCGCCCGAGATACGCATGGCGATGTTCGATGCGCTCACCTTCCCGACCATGCGCGCGGAAAAGACGATCACCGCCAGCGCACCGCCGGGAAGCACCTTCTCGAAGTTCAGCTCCATGCCGGCAACGGTGAAGAAGATGGCGAAGACCGCGTACTCGAAGTTGTCGAAGACCTCATGCCCGATCTCCTCCTTGTCGGGCGTGAGATTGGCGAGCACCATGCCCATGAACAAGCACGAAAGCAGCGCCGAGATCCCGAAGTGGATGCCGAGCCCGACCGTGAGCAGGATCGCGATGAGGGAGAGGGCGGACAGTCGATCGGTGCGCACCACGCGACGCGTGACGGCAATCAGCAGCAGCCCGATTCCGCCGCCGAGCAGCAGCGAAAGGCCGACTTCGCGGATGGGCGCCAGGATGATCGCGCCCGCCGAAACGCCCTCGGCTTGCAGGCTGGCGCTCGCCGCGGCGTGGGCCAGTTCGAAGACGCAGATGCACGCCAGGTTGTTGAGCGCCACCGATGCGACGAGCGTCTTGACGAA
>CBDURV010000261.1:0-6229 GCA_965369495.1 uncultured bacterium | reverse complement strand
TCCTGGCGGCCGAGACGGCCCTCGGTGCTGCGCTCGAGGAAGTCGGCCAGCCGCAGCACCTGCGGGACGTCGGCGAACTCCTTGCGCACGCGCTTGACCACCTCCGACATCGGGTCGTCGGTCTTGAAGAGCAGCTTGTAGGCCGCCTTCACCGCCTGGATCGTCTCCTCCTGCATGCCGTGGCGCCGCAGGCCGATGACGTTGATGCCGCGCACACGCGACGGGTGGCCCTCGACGATCGTGAACGGGGGCACGTCGCGGGCGATGCGCGACAGGCCGCCCACGTAGGCGCAGATGCCGACGGTGGCGAAGTGGTGCACGCCCGCCCCGCCCGCCAGGTTGACGCCGTCCTGGATGACCACGTGGCCGGCGAGCATCACGTTGTTGGCGATGATGCACTTGCTTCCGACCATGCAGTCGTGGGCGATGTGCGCATTGGCCATGATGACGTTGTCGTCGCCGACGCGCGTCTCGCCGCCGCCCTGCTCCGTGCCGACGTTGATCGTCACGCCCTCGCGAATCATGTTGCGGCGGCCGATGATCAGCCGCGTGTCGCTGCCGAGGTACTTGAGGTCCTGCGGCGGGCCGCCGATCACGGCGTGGGCGTGGATCACCGTCTCCTCGCCGATGGTCGTGGTGCCGGCGACGACGACGTGCGCATTGAGCGCCGCGCCAGCGAGCAGCGTGACGTGGGGGCCGATGACGGAGTAGGGGCCGAGTGCGACTCCTTCGCCGATCACGGCGCCGTCCTCGATCACGGCGGTCGGGTGAATCAGCGGGCGGCTCACAGTTCTTGATCCTCCACGTTGCTGGGCGAATCGACCAGCATGAACTTCAGCACCGCCTCCGCCACGAGCGTGTCCCGCACACTGGCGCGCGCCTGGACCTTGCCTCCGCGGCGGCCCAGGTGCAGCGTTTCGACATGCAGCCGAAGTTGGTCGCCGGGCATCACGGCGTGGCGCAAACGCACGTCGTCCATGCCCAAAAAGACCGCGACCTTGCCCGCGTAGTCGAGCTTGCGCAGCAGCAGGATGCCTGCCAACTGCGCCAGCGCCTCGAGCGTGAGCACCGCCGGCATGATCGGCGTCTCGGGATAGTGGCCCACGAAGAACGGCTCGTTGATGGAGACGTTCTTGATGCCCACCGCGCGTTTGAATCCCTCGATCTCGATGACGCGGTCGACCAGCAGCATCGGGTAGCGGTGCGGCAACACGCGCATGATCTCGGCGATTCCGAGTCCACTCGCGTGGCGCAGGTCGCCCAACTCCTCCGCCTTGTGCATCTCCGCCGCGATGCTGCGCGTGAGGGCACGGTTGGCGGCGTGGCCGGTGCGCTGCGCGATGACGTGCGCGTGCAGCGGACGGCCGAGCAGGGCCAGGTCGCCGATCAGGTCGAGCACCTTGTGGCGCAGGCATTCGTTCGGAAAGCGCATGCGCGCCGCGTCCGCCGCGGCATCCTCGGTCAGGAGCACGGTGTTCTCTTCCGTCGCGCCCTTGCCCAGCCCCGCCTCGCGCACCGCCGCGACCTCGGCGCTCGTCACGAAGGTCCGCGCCGGCGCGATCGCCTCGCGGAACCCGTCGTGGGTCACATCGAAGGTCATCGTCTCGTGGATCTCGCGCGGTTCGTCGAAGTCGAGCGTGTAGGAGAGGCGCAGCCCGCCCTCGTGAGGCAGCGCGACGATCGCCCATTCGCCGTCCGCCACGTGAATGGGCTCACGCAGCGTGTGGATGATGGCGGGCTCTTTCTGGTCCTTCGGCTTGGTCGCGTCGATGGCGTCCACGAACGGTCGGCTCGACCCGTCCATGCCCGGCACCTCGGGTCCGTTGAGTTCGCAGATTACGTTGTCGATCGGCGCGGTGGACAGGGCGGCGAGCAGATGCTCCACCGTATGCACCTCGGCGGCGCCTTGCTTGAGGCAGGTGCGACGCGGCGCGTTGTGCATGAACTCGATGCGCGCGGGAATCTCCGGCTGGCCCGGCAGATCGACCCGGCGGAAGATCACGCCGGTGCCCGCGTCGGCGGGACGCAGACGAAGCGTCGCCGACTCGCCGGTATGTAGGCCGACGCCTTGTAGCTCCGTCTCGGAGCCGAGAGTCCTCTGTGCACGATCACTCACGGGCTTGGCCGCAGATTATAGGGGTTAGGGGCGAAGGGTTGCAGCCCCGGCCCGCTAGGTTCTAGGCAAGGCCGCGGCGCCGCGGGCGAGGAACGAGGAGGACGCAGTGGCCGAAGGTCACTGCGACGACGCGGTGACGGTGCTACCGCGCCGCCAGGTGCGGTGCCACAAACACTGCCCGGCGTCGCGGACCGCCTAGAAGGATCTTTCGAAACTGATCGATACCACCTGCGTGATGTCTTCGCGGCGGCTCTTGAGGGGCCAGGAGAAGTCGATCGTGAGCGGCGGCTGGTTGGGGCTGCCGAATTGGATGCCGAGCCCGAGACCGGCGGCGATGCGCCACTCGTCCCACGAAAGGTCGTCGAGATCCTGCAGCAGCGTGCCCTGATCCACGAAGAAGTGGATGTCGAACCCGAAACCGGACGTATCCCGGTCGGTCAGGGGGAACGTGTACTGGGTAATCACCGTCCAGCGGAACTCGCCGCCCGTCGGACTGCCGTTGCTCTTGGGGCCCACCTCGCGGAACTCGAAGCCGCGCATGTTGCGCCCGCCCAGGAAGTAGCGCTCGAAGATGGGTACTTCCGGCGTGCTGCTGAACGCACCGGCATAATCCACCCCCATCGTGATGCGCGCCCGCTGCCAGGCGCCGATGCCCATGCGGTAGGTGCGGAACCCCATCGCCCCCGACCACTCCAGTTTCCAGATGTTGGTGTCGAAGCCGAGCGGCCCACCATCCAGGAAGGCTGCGAAGCTGCTGCGGTAGCCGTTGAGGAAGAAGTCGCGCTCGCGCCGGTGCACCCAGTTGAGCCGGAAGCCGACCGAGTTGACGGTGCTACGCCCCTGCTGGTCGAGCGCGTTGACGGGGGCGTTGCTGTCTGGATTGTCGATCGTGACCTGCCGCAACGACCACTCCAGCGAGAGTCGCCAGCGGAACCTGCGGTCGAGGTAGCGGCCCACCTTGAGGTAGACGCCGTCCGTGAGCTGGTCGTATTCGTTGAATGTGGCGAGGCGGCGCGAAACCTCAGCCGAGAGCGACCAGCGCGAGTCGTTCAGCATCGGGTCGCTGAAGGCGAGCACGAAGCTGCTGAAGGTGCTGCCCGGCGCGAACGAGAGCGTGAACTGCTGGCCGCCGCCGCGGAAGGCGTTCTTGTCGAGGACGCGCCACCACTCCGTAGGCGTTTTCCAGATGTCGAAGTTGCGCCAGGTGACCGAGACGAATCCGAAGATGCCGCCATCGGTACTGACGCCGGCGCCGAAGCTGATGTTGCGCGTGTCCGTCTCTTCCAGCTCGATCTCGACGTCGTACTCGTCCGGGCGATCGTCGTTGGGGCTCTTGACGAGGCCCCACGGATCGCCGCCGCTTCCGGTGCCGAAGCGCACGAGGCTGAAATAGCGCAACGCCAACAGGCGAGTGCGGCCCGCCTCGAGCGCCTCGATGTCGAGCTCCTCCGACGGCAGCGCGCCGTCGCGGAACTGGCGCCGGATCACGTTGTCGCGCGTCCAGCGGTTGCCGACGATGCGAATGCGGCCGAGCCTGATCTTGGGCCCGGCGGAGACGCGGAAAATGACATCCACGCTCCGGTCCTCCGGGTGCTCCTCCAGCGTCGGAATCACCCGGCTCTTGGCGTAGGCGCGTGACCAGAGGCGTTCGCGCACGCTGCGCGCCGTCTTTTGGATATCCGCGGCGCGGAAGACATAGCCATCGTCGAAGACGGCCAGCGACTCCAGATTCGCCTTCGAAAGGAACTCCTGGTCCTTAGGCAACGGCTGGCTCGACGGATCGAACTCGACACGGAACGAGCGGATGCGGTAGCGCCGGCCCTCGTCGATCCTGAAGTGGATCGTGACCAGCTTGTTGGCGTCGTCGAAGCGGCGGGAGACGAGCACGACGCGCGCGTCCATCCACCCCTCCTGGCGGTAGTAGTACTCCAGCCGGCGGCGATCCTCTTCGAGCGCCGCTTCGTCGAAGTAGCTTGGATTGAAGATCTTGCCCAGGCCGAGGAACTGGCGGCGGTAGCGGTCGCTGTTCTTGAGCAGCTTCGTCAACTCGTCGCGCTTGACCGAATGGGCGCCCTCGAGAATCACCTCCAGCACCTTGGTGCGCGGACCGGCGACGACGACGAAGACGACATCCTCGATCTCCTGGCGACCGGTGGGACGTCGGAAGGCATTGACCTCGACGAACGAGTAGCCCTTCTCCCGGTGCAGGCGCGCGATCAATTCGGCGTCACGCTTGAGCCCGTAGTCGCGCAGCGGATCACCCGACTTGGTGATCAGCGCGTCCTTGAAGTCCTCCTCCTTGACCCGCGCCAGCCCCTTGAACTCGCGCCGCCCCACCTTGGTGCCGTCCTGGACATGGAAGATGATGTGGATGCGGCCCGTGGGCTTGCCGTCCTTCACCTCCGGGATCTCCTCGATGTCGAGGACCATCGTGAAGAACTGCTGCAGGTGGCGCTCGTCCTGGCGCAGCAGGCCGCGGTCGTACACCTCGCCCACCTTGGTGGAGACCTGCTCGCGCAGGTACTTGTCGGTGTAGTGGCGGTTGCCCGAAAAACTCACCGTCGCGATGATCTGTTGGTCGCCCCCATCCGCCGGATCACTGCCGGCCTCGTCGAGTTCCGACGCAGCGTCCTGACCCCATGCCGGGAGGACCGGCACGAGGAGAAGAATGGCGAGAAGTAGGCGGGGCGCCGGCACAGGAAGCCGCGAATTATAGCGGGATGGCCCACAGCTGCAGAGGGCCGCTTTGACAGCTTTCTAGAAGCCGTCCTCGCCGCCCAGCGTCGGATTATCGAAGCGCAGGAAGTGACCATAAAAGTGGAGCGGTACCACCCCGGTCGGGCCGTTTCTCTGCTTGGCGATAATCACCTCGGCCGGGTTTCGATTCTCTTCGCTCGGTTTGTACTGGTACTCGCGGGAGAGGAACATGATCAGGGCGGCGTCCTGCTCCAGCGCGCCCGACTCGCGCAGATCGCTCATGCGCGGCCGGCGATCCTCGCGGTTGTCCACGCTGCGGTTGAGCTGGGAAAGCGCGATGACCGGACAGTCCATTTCGCGCGCCATCGCCTTGAGTTGGCGACTGATGCCGGCGATCTCCTGCTGGCGGTTCTCGGCACGCCCGGTCTCCATGAGCTGCAGGTAGTCCACCACCACGAGCCCGAGACCGTGCTTCTGCTTGATGCGACGCGCCTTGGCGCGGATGCCGAGGATATTCGCGCCGGCCGTGTCGTCGATGAAGATCTGCGACTCCATCAGCTCGCCGGCGGCCCGCGTGAGGCGATCGACCTCCTCGTTGCCGATGGTGCCGCGCCGGACGTGCTGCAGTTCGACGCGGGCGCGCGAGCAGAGCATGTTGCGCACGAGATGCTGCCGGCTCACCTCCAGCGAGAAGTAGACGATCGGCACCTTCTCCACGACGCCGATGTGATCGACGAGGCAGTTGGCAAACGTCGTCTTGCCCATCGACGGCCGTCCCGCCACGATGACCAGGTCGCCCTTGCCCAGGCCGGAGGTGCGCTCATCGAGCTCGAAGTAGCCGGTCGGGGTCCCCCCGCCGACTCCGCCGCCCTCCATGAGCGCGTTGATCTCCTCGAACGTGTCGGTGAGCACCGAGCGGATGTCGTGCGTTTCCTGCGCGGCCGCGCCGCGGCTCAGCGAGAAGACCTGCCCCTCGGCCCAGTCGAGCAGTTCGTCGCCCGGCACGGAGCCGGAGTAGGCGTTGGTCTGGATCTCGGTGCAGGTGTGAATGAGACCGCGCAGGACCGCCTTGTCGCTCACGATGCGCGCGTAGTCCACGGCGCCCGCCGCCGACGGCACCAGCGCTGCGAGGTGCGCCAGATAGGCCTCGCCGCCCACTCTCTCCAGTTCGCCGTTGCTGCGCAGTTCCTCCAGGATGAGGGTGGAGTCGACGCGCTTGCCGTCGCCGTAGAGCTTTTCGCACGACGCGTAGATCTTCTGGTGCGCCGTGACGTAGAAGTCATCGGGCGAAAGCAGCGTCATCACCTCGGTCAGCGTGTCGCCTTCGAGCAACACGGCGCCGAGCAGGGAGCGCTCAGCCTCCTCGCTATGGGGAGGCATGCGGGAAATGGAAGCCTGGGCCGTCGTCACGTCGGT
>CBDURV010000260.1:0-6229 GCA_965369495.1 uncultured bacterium | reverse complement strand
TCTTTACCTACTTCCACTTCGCCGCCGCCGAGGAACTCACCCGCGGCATGCTCGACAGCGGCGCGGTCGCGATCGCCTACGAGACGATCGAGGACCGCGAAGGCCGCCTGCCGCTGCTCACGCCGATGAGCGAGGTGGCCGGACGCATGGCCACGCAGGTCGGCGTCAACTACCTGCAAAAGCCCTTCGGCGGCCGCGGCGTGCTGATCGGCGGCGTGCCCGGCGTGCCGCCTTCGGAAGTCGTCATCATCGGCGGCGGCGTGGTCGGCACGCAGGCCGCCTGGATGGCCGCGGGCCTTGGCGCGCACGTGACGATTCTCGACGTCGATCTCAACCGCCTGCGCTACCTCGACGAGGTCATGCCGCCCAACGTCTCCACCGTGGCCAGCCACCCCGAGACGATCCACGCCGCGTGCAAGCGGGCCGACCTGCTCATCGGCGCGGTGCTGATCGAGGGGGCGAAGGCGCCGACGCTCGTGCCGCGCAGCTATCTCAAGGAGATGACGGATGGCTCGGTCATCGTCGATGTCGCCGTCGATCAGGGCGGCTGCGTCGAGACCTGCCGCCCGACCACGCACTCCGATCCGACCTTCGTGGTCGATGGCGTGCTGCACTACTGCGTCGCCAACATGCCGGGCGCGGTCCCGCGCACTTCGACCTACGCACTTACCAACGCGACCATGCCCTACGCGCTGCGCCTCGCCAACCAGGGCCTCGACGCCCTGCGCAACGATCCGCTCTTCGCCAAGGGGATCAACGTGATGGCGGGCAAGGTCACCTACGCCGCGGTGGCCGCGGCATTCGACGATCTCGAGGCGGTCCCGCTTTCGGAAGTCCTCTAGGAACACCCTGATGTCTGACGCCCCCGTAGCCGGGGATCTCAACCGCGGGCCGCTCATGGTCCGTCTGGTGTCTTTCTGCATCCCGCTTGTGCTGGGGATGTTCTTCCACGGGTTGTTCAACCTCGTGGACCTGCTCATCGTCGGCAGCCTGGGCCCGTTCGCGCTGGCCGCCCTCGTGCAGGCGTCGCTGATCCTGATGCTGGCGATGGTCATTTCGACCGGCGTCAACAACGCGTCGATCGCGGTCATCTCGCGCAACTTCGGCATGCGCAACTATCGGCGTGCCAACGCCAACACGCTGCAGAGCTTCCTGCTGCTCTTCATGATGTCGGTCGTCATCGGCGTGCCGAGCGTGATCTACGCCAAGGAACTCTGCCAGATGCTCGGCTCGCGCGACGCCGCGCTGGGGCCGGCAACCGAATACCTGCAGATCTCGATGGCCGGCATCCTGACGATGTTCTGGCTCATCCAGGTCACGGCGGTGCTGCGCGCGGGCGGCGATGCGCGCTGGCCGATGTTCCTTTTGATCGGCGCCAACGTGTTGAACCTCGTGCTGTCGTGGGGGCTGGTGCATGGCTCGGTGGGACTGCCGAAGATGGGGGTTCCGGGGGCCGCGTGGGGCACCGTCATCGCGCGCGGCGTCTTCATGGTGTTCGGGCTCTACCTGATCACGCGCCCAACCTCGCCGGTCAAGCTCATCCTGCGTGGTTTCCGCATCCGCTGGCGCATGCTCTGGAACCTCACGCGCATCGGCATCCCGAGTTCCACGCAGTTCGTCGTGCGTGTCGTCTCGTACGGCTTCCTGCTGCGCTACGCCACCTACTTCGGCAACGAGGTCGCGATCAGTGCGGCCTTCGCCGTCGGTTCGCGCCTCGACCTGCTGGCGATCTTTACCGGCACCGGATGGGGTGCCGGCGCCGCCGCGATCGTGGGGCAGGGACTTGGCGCCGGCCTGCGCGACCGCGCTTCGCACGCGGGTTGGCTCGCGGCGCTCTTCAACGCGATCATGATGGCGGGCGCGGGCGTGATCTTCTACATCTACGCGCCGTGGTTCGTGGATGTCTTTGGCCAGAATCCCAATATCGATCCGAAATTCGCGCTGACCCACGACATGGCGGTCGAGTATCTGCGCATTTCCGTGATCGGCTTCCCGTTCATGGGCATCGCCATTTCGCTGGCGCAGACACTCAACGGGGCAGGCTCCACCAAGACGCCGTTGACCATCGACGCCATCTGCTACCTCGCCATCCAGGCGCCGCTGGCGTGGTACCTCGGCACGCACCACGCGACCGACGGCTACACGCGCAGCCACCTCTGGTGGACGCTCGTCGGTGTCAATATGCTCGCCGCGATTACCTACGTAATCGTCTGGCGCGTGGGCCATTGGAAGCACAAGCAGATTCAATAGGTGGCTCTATCTGGTCCCCGCGTACCAGATGGGCGAGGTGTAGGCGCGCTCCTGCGTGATCGTCTTGATCTTGGCGGGGAGCTTGACGTTGAAGGCCTTGGCGTCGTAGGTGGTCCAGCGCGGCGTCGGAATCTCGATGACGCGCGCGTAGTAGACGGCGGGGATCTTGGGATCGAAGTCGGGATCGGTCCAGACGGTGATCAGTTCGACGGCGCCGATGGAGTTTTTCCAGGTGGCGTTGGCGACGTCCACGGTGTTACCGACGGCGGGCAGCTTGCCCTTGGCGTCGGGCTTGCGGTCGCCCGACCACACGACGTCGTAGACCTTCTCCGCGCGCTTGCCGTCCGCCGTGATCCAGCCCTTGACGATCTGGATGCGATCGAGGGTGGCGCCGATCGGATCCTTGAGCGCCGCCACGAGGAAGGTCGGCGACTTGCCCTGGGGCGCGGCGCCGAGATCGCCGCCCATCGTGATGCCCTTGGCGTAGCCGACGGTGGCGGGCGTGCGCGAGTTCGCGTCGTCGGCGACGAAGTCGTAGCCGCCGAAAAAGCGCACGATGATGCGCGGGCCGGTCGTGGCGTAGACCTCTTTGCGCTGCATCGCATCCCAGATCGCGGCGCGCGTGTTTTCGGTCGCCCAGACGGCGGCGTAGCCGGATGCCGTCATGTCGTAGCCCTCGTAGCGTTGGTTGCCCACCTCGGCCATCGGATGGCTCCAGCGCTCCGGGCTCGGCTCCGCGCCGCTGTGCTTGCCGAAGAAGTTGTCCTCTTCCGCCGTGGCGAGACCCGTGTGGCTGTCGGTCGACCCGATCATGCCGAACTTGTAGGGGTTGGTGCCGAGCGTTCCCTTGAGGCGCAGGCCGTTCTGGAGGCCCGATCGCGCGTACTCGAACTCGAGCATCGCGGGCTTCTTCAACTCGCTCAGGTCGAGGTTGCCCTTGTCCCACGTCTCGTAGTCGGCGAATTCGTCATCCGGAGAGAGCATCGGGTGCGCTTCGCCGTCGCCCTTGATCTGCGTCGCCTCGTAGAGCGGCTCCCAGCGCGCGCGCGTCTCGGCGTAGGCGGCGTCGAACGGCTTGCCGGTGAAGGTGTCGAGCAGCGGGAACATGCGGCCGTTGCTCAGGTTTCCATTGTGTCCGATGGCGAGAATGGCGCCGCCGGTCTTTTCCTCGTAGGCGGCCATCCACTTCCACAAATCGCGCGGATCGGGGCTGCCGAGCGGCGTGAGCGTGGTGTAGGGCACGGTCATGCTCGCCTTGACGCCGTCATCGCGGTAGATCACCACGCGGTGCAGGTTGTTGCCGGCCGCGTTGGAGGTCCACTCGTAGCCGATGAACGCGGTGAACTTGCCGGGGTCGTTGAACTTCTCCGCCGCGTTGATCGTCAACTCCCACGCACTGCGGTAGGCGGGCGATCCGGGCAGCGACGCGAGCGCGGGCGGGAACTTGTTCTGGCTGAACGCGACGATGATCTCGACCGCCGCCTTGGTGCCTTCGCTGCCGCCCTTTTGCACCATGTCGAACCAGCGTCTTCCGGTCGGGTCGGCCAGCAGTTTCGGGTCGCCGGCGAACAGTCGCGGAAAGAAACCCATGTTGTCGGAGTGGTCGGCCACGACGAGGAAGTCGAGCGGCCGCGAGAGCCGCACCGGCAGCCCGGTCGAGGAAGTGACCTCTTCCCCGCGCGCGAAGCGGTAGGCGTCCTCCGGGTCCAACCGTGCCCCGAATGCGCCGGCGTCCATCGACATCGAGGTGTGCAGGTGCGTGTCACCCCAGAACACCTTGGTCGGGAACTTGCGTCCGGCGTACGGCGAGTAGTACTTGCGGGACTTGTAGACTCCCTCCAACGATTTCTCGGACGGCATCGGAGCCTGCGCGGACGCGAGGCAGGCGAGCAGGCCAGTGAGGAACACCGAGGCAAGTGCGGGCGTGCGAAGCATGGTCTTGTCAATCTCCTGCACGCGAGTGTAGGCGAATCCCGGCACTTTCGCCTTTATCGGGAGCGACAGACAGGATGTCGTACCCCCGCTCGGAATTCGCGTAGAATCCGCGCGATGATCGAATCGGTGCCGAAGTTCGAGCGCCTCATGAACCTGGTCGCGTACCTGCTGGCGTCCGGCGAACCCGTACCCTTCAGCACGATTCGCAAGTCCGTCGTGGGATACAACGACTTCGCGCGCGAGGACGCGGTCGAGAAGCGTTTCGACCGCGACAAGAAGGAACTGCGCGAGATCGGCATTCCGGTCGAGTACATCGCCTCGGACGAGCGCGGTCGCGACGGCTACTTCATTCCGCGCGACGCGTACTACCACCACGAACTCGACCTGTCGCCCGACGAGGCGGCGCTGCTGGTCGTGCTGGCCAACTCCGCGCGCGGCGGCAATGACGCGATTTCCGCCAACCTGCGCGCGGCGCTGCTCAAGATCTCGATCGACTCGCCGCTCCAGGAAGAGGTGCAGCGCGCGGTTTCCGAGCGCCACATGAAGACGTTCATGCGGGGCAAGCGCGACCGCGCCAGCCTCGACAACCTCGCGCGCCTGGTCACCGCTGTGGGCGAGCACCGCGAAGTGAAGTTCAAGTACAAGAAGACCGGCGCCAAGGACGGCAGCGCGCGACGCGTGGAGCCCTACGGCCTCGGCTACCGTGAAGGCGAGTGGTACATCGTCGGCCGCGACCTGGAGCGCGACGCCCTGCGCCAGTACAAGGTGGTGCGCATCCAGGGCGCGGTCACCATGAAGAAGGGGCCGGGCGGCGAGTTCGACGTGCCCGCCGGCTTCGACATCGAGGAGCACATCGAGCGACCGCCCTGGGAGTTCGAGGGCGAGAAGACCGAGCGCGCCGAGATCCTCTTCGCGTCCGAGGTGGCGTGGATGGTCGAGCAGGGCCTCGGCCGCGACCAGAAGTTCGAGTATCGCGACGACGGCAGCGGCGTGCTGCATCTGAAGGTGAAGAAGTCGCCGACGACGCACCAGCGGCTGCTGCACTATCTCGCCGCCTACTCGGGCCAGTGCGCCATTCTCTCCCCCTCGTGGCTGCGGCGACAGGCGATGACGCATCTCAAACAGCTTGGAGAGAGGTACGTCTAATGGCTCTCCCGCTGGCGAAACTGCGCCTCTACCTGTCGCTCATTCCGCTCCTGCGCGCGCGGCCCGGCATCACCTTCAAGGAGATCGGCGACCACCTCGGCATCTCCGCGCAGGCGGCGCAGAAAGAGATTCCCGAAGCGCTCATGCTGTGCGGCGTGCCGCCGTATATGCCGCACGACTACATCGCCTGTTTCACCGAGGGCGATCGCATTACCCTGCGCTTCGCCGACCACTTCAAGCGCCCCGCCAAGCTCACGCGCACCGAGGCGGCGGCGGTGCTGCTGGCGCTGCGTGCGCTGCCGCCGGCGCGCGGCGCCCCGCTCGCGCCCGCCGTGGCCGGCATGCTCAAGAAGCTGGAGCGCGCGCTCGGCGATCCCGACATGAAGAGCTTCGCGCGGCGCATCGGCGGCAAGCGCCGCGCGTCCCAGGCGGTGGGCCAGAAGATCGCCGCGTTGCAGGCGGCCGTGGACCAGCAGCGCGAGGTGGAGATCGTCTACTACACGCAGCGCCGCCGGAAGATTTCCGAGCGTACGGTGCGGCCCTACGCGGTGCTCGAGCATCTCGGCAACTTCTACGTCGTCGGCCGCGACAGCCTGCGCGCGCGCGAACTCTCGTTCCGCATCGACCGCATCCGCGAAGTGCGCTCGACCGACGTGCCGTTCGAGAAACCGAAGAACTTCAACGCGCAGCGCTACCGGCGCGCGGAGTTCTACCGGCCCAGCCCCAAGGACATGACGGTCAAGGTCAAGTTCGCGGGATCGGGCGCGCGCTACGTGCGCGAGATGAGCCCGCCGACGGAGTTGACGGAAAAGCCCAAGGGCGCCGTCGAGCGCTCGCTGCGCACCGACTCGCTGCGCTGGGTCGTGGACTGGAGCCTCCAGCACGGCGACGAGGCGGA
>CBDURV010000259.1:0-6243 GCA_965369495.1 uncultured bacterium | reverse complement strand
GATGATGACAATGAAGAGTATTCCTTCCACTGCAGCCATCCGCGGTGAGTTTCCCATACAAGATCAACCGCCCCAACCAGGCGGCGAAGAGTCCTACGACAAATATCCGATGCCCCTGACGCAGCAGGCGCGCGTGCACTGCGGTGCGTTCGCCCCGTATCAGGATGCGGGTGTGTATTGCAATGCCCGCGGCGCACAACAGCGCCACGAGGATACCGGCGGGATGCACCGCCCACGAGCCGCGCAGATTTCCCTGCACGGCCAGAGCAGTGCCGCGCGTGAGACCGCAACCGGGGCAGGCGTGGTCGCCGGCGATCAGGCGCAGGGGGCAGGGGTTGCCTTGGACACCGAGCAGCCCCTCCGAGCCGAACAGGGAGGCATGCTGTTCGTCGGCGTCCGCGACCGCTCCGAGCAGCAGCGGGAGCGCCAGCACGAGCACGGCAAAGCGCGAACGACGGCGGTCGCTTCCCGCTCCGATGTGCTTGGTTGCTCCCACGCTTTCGTCTACCCCGTCAGGTCGTATCTTATTCTAGCAACTCAGGTGCGCGGCGCGTTATCGCCCACCTGCTCGCGCGTCCAGCTCTCGATGTCGCGCGCCAGCTGCTTGGTGTCGCGGATGGTCATGCCGGCGGTCGGGATCGGCTCGCCGATGACGACGTCGATGCGGCCCGCGCGCGGCATCAGCTTGCCCTTGGGCAGCACGGTGGAGGTGCCGATCAGGGCCACCGGCAGCACGCGCACCTCGTTCTCGACCGCCGAGAGGAAGGGCCCGCGCTTGTACTTCTGAACGGTGCCGTCGGGACTGCGCGTGCCCTCGGGGAAGAGACAGGCCGAAAGCCCCGTCTCGAATCGCGCCGTGAGCCGGGCCAGCACCTTCTTCGCCTCGCGCGGATTGTCACGCGGGATGGAGAAGTGGCCGGCGGCGCGCATGCCCCAGCCCATGACGGGAATCTTGAAGAAGAAGGGGCGCGACAGGAAGTGGAACTCCATCGGCATGCTGGCGGCCATGGTGCCGATGTCCATCATCGAGGCGTGGTTGGCGACGATTACGAACGGGCCGCCGTCGAGGCCGTCCGGCGTATGCATCACGCGCCGCACGCCGTAGCCCCAGAGCATGATCCTCGCCCATCTGCGGGTCACCTTGGCGCCGAAGCGCGGATGGAGCCCGGTCGTGCGGACGATCAGCAGGATCGATGTGAACACCAAGACCGAGATGACGAGCACGATGCCGCCGAAGATCAGTCGCATGCCGGGAGTGTAACGAACTCAGCCGGCGCTGACGGTGATCACCACGCGCCGGTCGCGCGGCTTGTTGTCGCAGTCCACCAGAACTATCTGTTGCCACGTTCCCAGCAGCGGCACGCCCGCCGCGACGGGCACCGAGAGCGACGGCCCCAGCAGCGCCGCGCGAATATGGGAAAACCCGTTGCCATCGCCCCAGCGCCGATTGTGCTCGTACTCGCCGTGGCGCGGTGCGACCCGCTCCAACGCCTGCTTCAGATCCGCCACGCAACCAGGCTCGAACTCCAGCGTGGTCACGCCCGCGGTGGCGCCCGGCGTGAAGATGTGCGCCATGCCGTCGGACACGTCCGCATTGGCCACGGTTTCACGCAGTTGGTCGGTCAGGTCGATCACGTCGCACTCGCCCTGCGTGGAGAGTTGGTATTCCGCCCTGTGCATGGCCCGCATCCTACGGGGTTCGTGTAGTCTTTACACCAACTGTGCGCATCGCTCTGGCTCAGATCAACCCCACCGTCGGTGACTTCGCCGGCAACCTGCAACGGATTTGCGACGCGGCGTGTTCGGTCGATGCCGACCTGGTCGTCTTTCCCGAACTCGCCGTCTGCGGCTACATGCCGCGCGACCTGCTGCGCGAACCGTCGTTCATCGACGCCTGCGAGCGGGCGCGCGACGCACTTGTCGCCGACCGAGATCTGCCGCCGATTCTCGTGGGCTGCCCGGCGCGCGCCGAAGGCATTGGCAAACCGCTGCTCAACACCGCGATGCTCATCCGCGACGGACGCGTCGAGACGGTGGCGAAGCGCATGCTGCCGACCTACGACGTCTTCGACGAGCGCCGATATTTCCGGCCCGGCCCGCCCTCGGCGCCCATCGAGGTCGCCGGCGTCCAACTCGGCATCACGATCTGCGAGGACATGTGGACGGGGCCGGTCTACGAGGACGACCCCATCGCCGATCTCGTCGTGCAGGGGGCGGAGCAGATCGTCAACCTGAGTGCGTCGCCCTACGAACGCGGCAAGCCCGCGCAGCGCCGCGCCATCGCCCGCGAGCACGCCAAGCGCCACGGCGTGCCGATCGCGCTTTGCAATCTGGTGGGCGGCAACGACCAACTCGTCTTCGACGGCAACTCGTTTTGGATGGGGCCGGACGGGAGCGTGGTTGATCATCTCGGTCACTGCAGCGAAGAAGTTTGTTTGATTGGGGAGGGGTACGGGGAGGGGGCGCCGGAAGACTCCCTGCGCGAGGCACTGGTCCTCGGCATTCGCGACTACTTCGCCAAGACCGGTTTTAGCGACGCCATCGTCGGCATGAGCGGCGGCATCGACTCGTCGGTGGTTGCCTCGTTGGCGGCCGAGGCGCTCGGTGCGCGGCAGGTGTGGGGCATCGGTATGCCGGGCCCGTTCAACGCACCGATGAGCCTGGAAGACGCCGAATCGCTTGCGACCCAACTCGGCATTCATTTTGAGGTGCTGCCGATCGACGAGCCCTTCGACGCCTTCCGCAAACAACTGGGCTCCACGCAGATCGGGCTGGCCGAAGAAAACCTGCAGGCGCGCATTCGCGGCACGTATCTGATGACGCGCGCCAACCGCGACAACGCTCTGGTGCTGGTGCCCTCCAACAAGAGCGAAGTCGCCATGGGCTATACGACGCTCTATGGCGACATGGTCGGTGCGCTGGCGCCCATTAGCGATCTCTACAAGGGGGAGGTCTACGAGTTGGGCGGGGCGTGCGGTGTGCCCACGCGCGTCATGAAACGGCCGCCCTCGGCGGAGCTGCGGCCCAACCAGAAGGACGAAGACTCGCTGCCGCCCTACGAGATTCTCGACGCTGTGCTGCGCCACCACCTGGAGGGGCGCCTGCGTCCCGACGAGATTATCGAACGCGGCTACGAGCGCGCGGTGGTGGAGCGCGTGCTGCGTGCGGTGGCGCGCAACGAGTACAAGCGCCAACAGGGCTCGCCGGTAATCAAGGTCTCGCGCAAGGCGTTCGGCCTCGGCGGGCGGCGCTATCCGATTGTCGAGCGTTTCGGCGGAGGCACCGAGTGGCGCTGAGCAAGCTGCCGCTGCGTGTGGACGTCGTCATCTTTGGCGTGCGCGCGGGGGCGTTGCAGGTGTTGTTGTGGCGCCGCGGCGAGGCTCCGTACAAGGGGCATTGGTCGCTGCCGGGTGGCTTCGCCCAAAAGGACGAACCGCTGGAAGATGCCGCGCGCCGCGTACTGCGCGAAACGACCGGCATCCGCGATTCGGTCTATGTCGAACAGCTCTACACCTTCAGCGAACCGGCCATGGATTCGCGCGGCCCGCTCGTTTCGGTGGCGTGGTTCGGCATCCTCTCTCCCGCCGCCCACTCTCCTGACGGCACCTTCCACCCCGCCGCCGATGCGCCGCCGCTCGTCTTCCACCACGATCGCGTGCTGGCGAAAGGCGTCGGGCGCCTGCGCACCAAGGCGGAGTACTCGACGGTGCCGATGCGCTTTCTGGAAGAGCCGTTCACGCTTTCCGAACTGCAGGGTGTCTATGAGGCGCTGCTAGGCCGCGAACTCGACAAGCGCAACTTCCGCCGCAAGGTAATCGCGCTCGACGTCCTCGAAGAAGTCGAAGGCACCCGCCGCGAAGGCGCCCACCGTCCTGCGCGCCTCTACCGAGTCCGCAAGGACCAGCCCTATCTACTTAAGGAGAGAGGAATCCTCTTCCCGTTCTAGCTCGCTGCGCGCGTAGTGGGCTTTGAGCTATGGGCTTTGAGCTTTGCGCCGCGACCGGGGAGCCAGCAAGCTCAACGCTTGCGGTGGGGCCTCGGTTCACCCACCACAGTCCCCCGCGACAACCGAGCCCCACAACGTTCGTATGCGGGGGGATGGACTGGTTGATACGCAAAGCCCCAAGCCCATAGCTCAAAGCCGATTCCGGAGAAACGGATCGGTCGTTTCGCGACGAAGCGATCAGTTCCGATCCTTGTTCATCTGAAACGGAATGCGGGGTTCGAGTTCGGGCTCCGGCGCGATGCACACGAGTTCGATGCCCGCCTCGGCGAAGAGCGTCTTCGACAGTTCGTCGTTGTAGCCCTCTTCGTAGACGACCTTCTTGATGCCCGCCTGGATGATCGCCTTGCAGCAGTAGGAGCAGGGGAACAGCACGCAGTAGATGCGCGCGTCGCGGGTGGAGACTCCCTCGTAGGCCGCCTGCGCGATGGCGTTGAGTTCGGCGTGCGAGCAGCGCAGGCGTTCCTGGTAGGTGCCCGAAACGCGGTCGGGGTCCTGGCAGAAGCAGCCCGCATCGCAGCCGTGCTGGGTCTTTTTCGGCGCGCCGTTGTAGCCGGTCGAAATCACGTGCCCTGCGTCGGAGGCGATAATGCAGCCCACCTTGCGGCTTAGACAGGTCGAAAACTCTGCAAACATCTTGGAGATGCGCAGGAGGTGCATGTCGCGGCGGTGTTCCTTCTCGGCTCGATCCATCTCCGCATGGTAGCGCGCGTTTCGGACGCCCGGAAATTCAGCACGCCGCTGGCGCGCCTACTTCTTGAACCGAATCGAGTTCGGCTGGCCCCGGATGACCTCGAACGTGCGTGGCTCGCGATCGACGACGATGGTCCAGCGGCCGGGCGCCAGGCCGGGCAGTTCGATGCGCAGCGTGCCGTCGCTCGCCGATGAGCGGCAGACCACGGAGGTCGCGGGCGCGCCCTCCGGCGACAGTTGAACCGATCGACCGAAGTAGTACACGGTGCCACTGACGTCCGTCGGGAGGTGCAGCACGACCTGCTCGCCGCGCGCCAGAACCACGAGGTCGGGCAACTCCGACGCGCGGTACCAGCGCCGCTCGTATCCCTGCACCCGGGTCACGATCCAGGCCTCGGGGAGTTTCGGAAGCATCGTCCGTGTCCCGTTCGTTTCGATGCGAATCGGGGCCTGGCCGGGCAGCACGACCAGCGTCCCTTCGAGTGGGGCTCCCCCCGGACCCACCAGCCGCACGCGGGCGCTGCGGAAGCCGCTCATGGCCAAGTTGCCGAGATCGGCGTCCGCGTCGATGCGGGTCGCGTGATAGGCGACCGGGAAGCGGCTGCGATTCAGCACGGTGAAGGTGTAGTCGCCCGGCGTCAGGCCGATCAGCTCGAAGCGTCCCTCGTCGTCGATGGCGTCGGCCTCGTACCGAACTCCCGAGACGCGGAGCGTTAGCCTCTCCGGCGCGGCGCCCTCGTTGCGCACCATGCGTCCGGTGACGCGAATGCCCCGACGCAGCGTGACGACGGTATCGCTGCCGTCCGCGGGTGCGGTCCAGTTCGGGATCCTGATTGGCAGGTATCCGCGCGCGTGGGCGCCGATGGAGTAGGTCTGGCCGGATCGGACGTCCAGGATGCAGCCGCCGTCCACGTTGGTCGCCTGCCGATAGCCGCCGTCGAGCTTGAGCGAGTAGTCCGGACCGGTCATGGTCGGATGCAAGTCCACCCCGGCGCCGCTGATGGGGCGCTGCTCCTCGTCGACCACCCGCAAGTGCACCTCGATCGGGTCGCAGATAACCAACGTCAGCGGGCGCTGCGTCTGCGTGGCCGTCGTTCGCGCAAGGGCGCGCACCTCGTCCTCGTCGTATTGAATCGCCTGAACGACGACGGGGAAGCCGGGGGGCAGATCGAACCCCTTGCTCAAGGTTCCCGAAGGTGCCTTCCATCTCCAGTGGCCCTTACCTTCGCGCGCGTAGATCTGGAATTCACAAGAGAGCGCGCGACCGTCCGGCGCTTCGCAGCGCAGATTCAGGAACGAGCGCGCGGTTTCGTTGGTTCGCGGCGGGGCGTGCGCATCGGCGGAGGGCTTCGCGTATCGGATCCGCGTTGGTCCCGAACGCGGGATAGGAACATGCGGAACGGAACGTGCATCCACCGGTCGTCGAGCAGTTACTTTGCGGCGCGTGCGGCCGGGCGAATCGGCCAGGAACCAGGCCAGGATTGCCACGACCGCGCTCGCCGCGAGGATCCCCTTACGCATAGGGAGATTCTAGGCGTTCGTCCAGC
>CBDURV010000258.1:0-6249 GCA_965369495.1 uncultured bacterium | reverse complement strand
CCTGATCACCGTCCGGGATGCGGGTAGGATTCCCCGGATGGAAACAATCGGCCTCAACTACGACGTGCGCCCCGAGCGCCGTGACGACTTCATCGATTACGCGCGCGCCGTGCTGGGCGCGATGGACGGCTTTGACGGACACGAGGCGACGCGTCTCTACATCGACGACGCCGACGCCAACTCGATCATGATCTACTCCCGCTGGGGGAGCATGGACCAGTTCAAGGCGTTCATGGGCTCGGACGACTTCAAGCAGGTCACCGTCGATACCAAGGACATGCTCACCGCGCGCCCGAAGCACACCGTCTACCAGACGACCGCTTCGTTTTAGCGCTGCCAACGCGCCGGAGCGCGATCCGGGGGGGGCTGCGGGGGCCGGGCGCGCACAGCGTGCGTGGCAACCGCTCCCGTGCGCCACGGAATGGCGCACTTGCCCGCTATATCCCCTGCGCCAGCAATGCTTTACGCAACATCGCTGGCGCAGGTAGTACGGATCAGCAAGTGAGCGCTTCCGAAGCGCTATAGTGCGCTCGGCATGCGCGCCTCGGCGATCGTCTCCACCTACAACAACACGCGCGCGCTCGATCTCGTGCTCTGTGCGTTGTCGCGGCAGTCGCGCGCCCCGGAGGAGATATGGATCGCCGACGACGGCTCCACCGAGGAGACCGCGGCGCTGGTGCGCTCCTACGAGGAGCGGTTCGGCGGGCGACTGCACCACGTTTGGCAATCCGACAGCGGTTACAACCGGCGCGTGCGGATTGCCAACGAGGCGGTCCGGCGCGCGACGGGCGACTACCTCATCTTCCTCGACGGCGACTCGGTGCCCCACTCGCACTGGACCGAGGACCACATGGTGGGCGCGCGCAAAAACACTGTGCTCTGCGGCCGACGCGTCAAACTGGGCCCGGAGCTCTCGGCCGCGATCACCCGCGACTGGATCGAAAGCGGATGGCTCGAATCGGGGAAGTTCCTCCGCCAAGGACGCAAGAACAAGCAACTGGAGCGTTGGCTGCTGGGCATTCGGCTGCCGGCCCTGCTCCCCAAGCTCATGTACCTGCGCGCGCGCAAGCTGATGGGCGTGAACTTCTCGATGCCGCGCGAGGTATTCGAGGCGCTCAACGGCTGGGAAGAGGACAACCCCACCGGCCGGCGCGACGACACCGAGTTGGAACTGCGCATCAAGCGTTCCCGCTTCAAGCGCTTCCCGCTGCTGCACCGCGCGCTCGTCTACCACCTCGACCACCCCGAGGCGGGCTACAATCCCAAGTCGCAGGCGTGGCTCGCAGAGCATCGCGCCTCCGACCACAAACGCGCCCGCGTGGGCCTCGACTCCGCCACGCCGTTCGATCCGGCGAGCTGATTCCGCCCGAACCAATTGTGCGCAAGCTCGTTCATGTCAAGGTGCGGAGAATGCATCGGTGGGTGCTCGGCGCGGGATTGTTGGCGCTCTTGGCGCTGGTCTGGCTGTTGGCGACCGACGACGGGCGCGCACGGGGTGTTCGTGGCGGTGCAGCCGCAGGGGACTCGAACTCCCGATCCGCGGTCGAGCCCCCGCAGCCCCCTCCTTTCGCCGCGCAACTGCGCCTGCTCGTCTTGGGCGCGGGCGAAGAAGATGGGCGCCCGCGAACTTGTGGCGTTCGTGAGAAAGTCGCGAAGCTAAGGCTTGTAGACTTCGCTCTTCGGGAAATGCGCGCGCCAGCGGTTGCGCAGCCAGACAGTCGCGGGCACGGAATCGAGAGTGAGCTTTTCCCCGCGGCCCGTGAACGGATCGGCGACGGCGCCCTTGTCGTCCACCAGCTTGCCGTCCTTCAGACTGAACGTCCGCTCGCCGCGCAGGAACGCCCGCGCGACGCCCGTCTTCTTGTCATAGACGACGACGATCGGCCCCAGGGGCATCGAGTCGTTGATGACCGGCGTCTTGGCGAGATCGGAGAACCGATAGAGGCGCACGTTGCTGCCCTCACCCACCGAGAGCCCGTAGTTCTTCGGGTCGCGCTTGAGGCCGTAGTGGCCCATCATGCCGCGTGCGGCGCGCCCCTCCAGCACGGTGGTGAGCGGATTGCGCAGCTTCCATTCGCCCCACTGCATGATCACGCTCGGCAGGAACTTGAGTTTTTGCCCCTTGCGCTCGCCACGCACCGCCTCGCCCGACACATGCACCCACAACGACTTGGTGCCGCGGTCGTACATGATGAACGAGCGCTTGTACAAGATGCCCTCGTGACCGAACGATAGAGTCTCGTCCCCGACGCGTCGGCTATACACGATAGCCGTCTGGCAGAGGGGTCACCACGAGGCGGCGATCGGTTCACCGCCGCAGGTGTCGTTGACCAGTTCGTGCACGCCCATCACGCGCACCGGATATGCCTTCGCCTCGTTCTTGACCACCACGCCGATGACCCACGCGTCGTTCTTGATCTTCGCCTCCGCGGCGGAGGTCATTTTCGGGTTGTCGAGTACCGGGAAGGCGTCGCGCGGCGCGGCGCGCATGGAGTTGCGCTCGAACTCCTTTTCGGGATCGTTGAGTTCCTGCTCGCTCAGGCGGCGGCCGGTGGACGGGAAGGCTCGCGGCATCCACGCGGCGCTGAACTCGCCTTTGAGCTTGCCATCCTTGATCGTGCCCTTGAAATCCAGGCTGCGCTGGCCGATCGACCGCACGAACTTGAGCGTGCCGTCCGCGAACGTCACGTCGGAAATCGGCGAGTCGTTCGCGGCGCCCTTCCAGACTCCCTGCAGCTTGCCATCCTCGCCGACGCTCACGATCAGCATCGCAAGCCGCTCGCGTCCCTGAATGCGCGTCGAGATTCGCCAGCTGCCAATTGCCGGCTTGAGGTCTTGGGCCAGTGCGGCGCCCACAAGCGCCAGCAGGATCAGGATCGAACGATTCATGACCACAGTTTGCCGGTTCGGCGCGCCCAAGTCTCCCAAACATCCTGCACCAATCGGGACACTCGGCCTCAGTGGCGCGCGAGCGTCAGCGCTTCGAGTCGTCGTCCGTCTCGTCGCCCATTTCGTCGTACTGGTCCGCCAGACCTTCCAGGTCGCGGCGCATGCCGGAGTCGTCCACATCGTTCGCCATGCGGCGCGCTTCGTCTGCGGAACTGTCCCCGTGTTTCGAGCCCCTCCACGCACCACGGCGCGCGACCGCGAGGAGAACCAGCGCGATGCAGGCGAGAGCGACGTAGACCGCCGTCACGCCGGGAGTCCTGAATCAAAAGGGGCCCACATGGTGCGGCCCCCAGATTAACCGAATCGTGGCTAGTTGAGCGTCACGACGAACGTGGTCAGGTCGATATCGAAGTTGACGTCGATGCCATTGAACTGGCCCTCGAAATTGGCCGTTCCCGGGATCGGGATCGTCAGGATGCCGGAGATCGAGTTGCCGCCGCCGTCGTTCCCCGCGATCTGCATGCTTCCGATTGCCGTCTCGAGTCGAGCGGTGTTGTCGAGCGTCAGATTGAGCCCGGTGACCGAAAACTCGCAGGAATCGATGGCCTGGATAATCGCGAAGCCCGACACCCCGATGGTGGTCGCGCTGACGCGACCGATGTCAAACTCGCCCTCCCCCACTGCACCGGAGTCGATCTTCCATCGGGCCGTGAACGCTTCATTGACGTCGAGTCCGTCGGCGAGTTCGAACGAGCTTTCGACCGATCCGCTGAGGCTGCCCTCGTTGAAGCCGTCACCATCGAAGTCCGCACCGGCCGTCACGATGAACGGCGCCAGGTAGGTGGTATCGGGCGCGTCGATCCCGTTGATCTCATCGATTACGCGAGTCAGGGCGGCGAAAACGCCATCGGCCACCTGGAGCGCGTCCCCGGCGCAGTCGCTCAGATTGATCAGAATGGGGTCGGTTCCGCCGCCGCCGCCCCCGTCGTCTCCACCACCACCGCCGCCGCCGCAGGCGGGGAGATACGTAAGAGAGATAATCAAGAGCAGGCTGGTAAGAGTCTTCGGCACGGGGTGTCTCCGGAGTCCATTTCGCGTCACGATCAATCTAAGCGCGGAATTGGCGATGGTCAACGTCGATACGCGCACCCACCCCTGTAACTCGTGCAGGCTTTCCCGTTGCCGCCACCACACGATGCCGGTAAGCCATACTTTCGATGAACAGTCCGGTTCAACTGCGGCGCCCCGCATTGCGCACGCGCGTCCTGCTCTACGGCGGCCTACCGCTCGTCTGCCTCGCGGCGCTGCTGTGGGCCTACTATGGCGGCACCGCCCTGCGCACAGTCGTGAGCCCCGAAATGGACTGGGTGCACCCCGACTCACAACGAGAATTCGGGCTGCTCGAAAACCTGCAGAATGTCCTGCTGGCGGCGATTGCCGTTGTCGCCCTGATGGGTGTGCGGCGCAAGGCATCGCGCGCGGAGCGGATCGCGTTGGTGGTCTTCGGAGTCGGCGCCATATTCATGCTGCTGGAGGAGACCGACTACGGCCTGCAGTACCTCGAAAGTGACGCCCCGCACAACCTGCACCGACTCGGCTACACCGAAGCGGTGTTCATGTACGCGGCGCACTTCGGATTGCTCACGTTCTTTGGGGCGTTCGCGATGGTGTGCGCCGAAAGCAGGCGCCCGGTACTGCGCTACCTCGCCCCCGACCGGTTCAGCGTGCTTACAATCCTGATCCTGACCGCCGCGTGGGAACTGGCGCTGCGACTGGGCGTTGGCGACCAGGGTTCGCTGCGCGGCAACGAGATCGAGTTCGCTGAGTTGGGCGTCTACTACCTCCTGCTGCTCTACGCCATCGACATGGTCTTCTGGCGCACCTATCGTTCGGAGCGGTAGGGCGCGTACCACCTGCGGCGTCGGCGGCACACCCACTTACCGCCTCGGTGGATTGCGCTACGATGCCGGCATGCTGCTCCGCATCGCTCTCCTAGCCGCCTTGGCCGGTTTCGTGGTTGCAGAGGAGTCGAAGCCCCGGCGTTTGCTGACCGGGTTCCGATTCACCGAGGGCCCCGCCGCCGACCGCGAGGGCAACGTCTTCTTCACCGACATCCCCAACGAGCGCATCCACCGCATCGACGCGAGCGGAACGCTGACAACGTTTCGCGCCAAGAGTGGACGTGCGAACGGCTTGATGTTCAACGCGAGGGGGGAGCTGGTCGCGTGCGAGGGCGGCAACGGTCGCGTGGTTGCGATCGCCAAGGACGGCAAGACCATTCGCGTGCTGGCCAACAAGTTCGAGGGCAAGCGCTTCAACGCGCCGAACGATCTCGTGATCGACAAGCGGGGTGGTATCTACTTCACCGATCCGGAATTCGGGCGCGAGATCAAGAAGCCGCAGGGGACCTTCGCCGTCTACTACATCCGCGAGGCCGGCAAGGTTGCGCGCGTTGTCGAGAGCCTTCCGCGACCGAACGGAATCATCCTGTCGCCCGACGAGAAAACGCTCTATGTCGTGCCGAGCCGCAGTTCCAAGGTGATGGCGTATCCGATCGACGCACCGGGCAAGCTGGGCAAGGGGCGCGAATTCTTCAATCTGCTTCAACCGCAGGGGCGCAAGAACACGGGCGGCGACGGCTTGACCGTGGACACGAGGGGCAACCTCTACATCACTTCGCAGCTCGGTATCCAAGTCGTGTCACCCAAGGGCAAGCATCTGCGCACGCTGAAGTTTCCGGAGAAGCCGTCCAATGTCACCTTCGGCGGCAAGGACCGCAGGACGCTATACGTTACGGCGCGCACATCGGTCTACACGTTGCCGATCGATGCACAAGGGCACGTGTTCGGGCAAGCCACGCCGAACACCAAGGCCAAGTGACTAGACACGCACCACGTGCGCCACCGGATGCAGTCGTCTTCCGCAAAACCGTCGACACCAATGTCTTACGCGGCATCGATGGCGCACGCAGTATCAGCTTCCGCCTTGCCAGCATTTATCGCGTCAACATCATCCGCGACACGGACCCTGGGATGCGATGGCGCAGGTAGTAACGGACTCGGTAACGGACTCGGGTCTAGTCAGATTTTCCAATCGAGTCGATGAGTCGCAGTGAGTCCGCAAGTTCCGGCATCTCCGGGTCGATCTCTCGTGACGCAAACAGCCCGAAAGTCAGCTTCTCTCTTACTTCTGGCGTTAGGGGCCATTCAGATCGGGTCAGCTCCATAATGGCATCCAGTAACCCGTCCACCTCATCCAGCAGCGGGGCTCCAGGAAATTCCCGTCGAGCTTCGACGACAAGTGACCTGGCACGGTCTATTTCTTGAACCATCGACTCTTGACTCAATTGATCCTCCGTAC
>CBDURV010000257.1:0-6265 GCA_965369495.1 uncultured bacterium | reverse complement strand
CGACGATGCGATCGACCGGCGCGAGGGTACGCCGCGCCAAGAAGTAGCCGGCGACACAGAGCAGCGCCACGGCGAGCGGCAGCGCGATGCCCATGACGATCAGGAACTCACGCAGTCTCTGGCGCAGGTGCGTTTCGGAGCGGGCGACGCGAATCAGCGCGCCCTCGTAGCGGCCGGTCAGCACGCGCACGCGTTCGCCATCTGAGAGCGTGAGCGACTCGGTACCTTCCGCCGTCTCGGGCGGCAACGGAGTGGGCCCCTCGCGTGCGATCAGTTCGCCGTTGGCGCCGTGGACTTCGATCCATCTGTCCGATGCGTGGTGCGGGACATCGCCACCGCGCGTCAGCGCTTCCGCCGCCTCGAAGTCCGCGCGCAGGGTGTGGTCCATTTCCGAGTAGACGCGATGATCGAGAAACGCGTACGCGCCGCCCGTGTAGACGGCGAGCACAATGGTGAGCACTAGCGCGTACCAGAGCGTGAGCCTTCCTCGGAGACTCCTAATCATGCGGGCTCCGGGCGCAGCACGAAGCCGACGCCGCGCACGGTGTGGATGTGTCGCAACCGGCCGTCGGAGTCGATCTTGCGGCGCAGGCGCGCGACGTGCACGTCGATGACGTTGTCGAGCGGGGTTGCGCGCATCGTCTCCTTCCATACGTCGCGCGCCAGCATTTCGCGAGACACGACATGGCCGGCGTTGCGCATGAGCACTTCGAGTAGCTCGAATTCTCGATGCGTCAGGTCGATGGCCGCTCCCGCGCGCGTGACGGTGCGCGCCAACCGATCCAACTCCAGTTCGCCCGCGCGCAGCACAGTCTCCTCGGCGGAACCGCGACGCAGCAGCGCCCGCACGCGCGCCAGCAGTTCGGCGAACGCGAAGGGCTTGGTCAGATAGTCGTCGGCGCCGGTGTCGAGGCCGGCGACGCGATCCTCGACCGTGTCGCGGGCCGTCAGCACCAGGACTGGCGTGTCGAGGCCGCGCTCGCGCATCGTCTCGAGAATCTGCAGGCCGCTGCGTCCGGGCAACATCAGGTCGAGAATCACCAGATCGAAGCTTTCGTCGTGCAGGCGAAAAAATCCGTCCTCGCCCGTCAGCGCGACGACCGCCTCGAAGCCTTCCTGCTGGAGCCCCTCCCGGAGCGCTCCGGCTACCTTGGGCTCGTCTTCCACGATCAGAATGCGCACGAACGAATCATCGCAGACCGAACGCGACCACGGCGGTCGTTTCGGTGCTGGTGGAGCCCTTCGTGGTCGTTTTGCGCATGCGCCGCGCCTCGTGACCCGGCACCGCTTCGCTGATCCACACCCTTTCATCGCTGCGCCCGCTCTTCCACACGGCGGTGCGCTCGATGACGCGACAGTCCACCTTGCGGTCGCCGATGGAGAGAATCTCGCTCCACTTCACGATCCGCTCCGTCCGCTCGATGTGCGGCTCGTTTTCGAGCGTCTTGCGGCGCAGCACCATCCCGCGCGCGATCCAGGTGCGCTCGACGAACTGGACGCCACCGCGTTTCCACGTCGCATCGAACACGCGCGCCTCGAGCGTCTTGCCGTCGATTTCCAGTTGCTCCGACTTGCGCTCGGTGCGGCGGTAATCGCGGTCGGTCCGGTCGAGGTGTTCGCGGAACAGCTTGGTCTGCTTTCCGTCGTGCGTGATCGTCACGCCGTCGCGCGATACGGACTTCAGCGTTGTCTTGCGATTGCGCGGCTCGCCGTCGGTGTGAATCTCCGCCCACGCGCCGCGCGAAAATCCGCGCCAGCCGTCGTCGGGTCGCGCAGGAAACAGCCCCGTCTCGACCAGTGCGGTGAGATCCGAGCGCAACGTCGTCATGCGCGGCATGTGGGGATAGGTTCGAAGCACGTTGCCCTGCCTATCCACGACGAGCGCGTGGGGCGCCCAGCTCATGCGCTTGAACGTCGGGTCGTCGATCGGACCCGCCTCGCCGTCGAGCACCGGGTAGATCAGCCTGTGCCGGGCGATGTGCCTGCGCAATTCCGCCGCGTGGTCGGGAACGCCGCCGCATGTCTCAATGTAGATCCCGACGACGGAGAGGTCCTTGCGCAAAAACGCCATGTGCAGCGCCGACAACTTCGGCGCCAATGCCTCCGTGGGCTGTCACGGAATGCCTTGGTAGACGAGCAGCAGGTAGCGCGACTCGAAATCCTGCACGCCGCGAACTTCGCCGGTGCGGTCGGGCAGCTTGAACGAGACCTTCTCGCCTGCCCAAGCGGCCGCGGCGAGTATGGAAAGGGCCAGCAGTGTCTCCAGGAGGGTTCTCATGCCCCCATCTACGCAGCGGTTGGCCGCCGCCGCCCTGAAGAGTGCCTGAACTCTGCTTCAGGATTGGTCCGGTTCAAGTGCCGCGATGCGTTCCTCGAGTTGCTTGATCGTGTCGCGCATCGAGGCGAGGCGGCGGATCATCGCCTGGCTCTTGATGTTGTCCTTCAACAACATGAGCGGCGCGCCCGCATACACGCCCGGCTTCTTGATGTCGTGGGCGACGCCGGCGCGTTGCAGTAGCATCACGTCGTCGGTGATGGTGACGTGGTCGAGGATGCCGGTTTGGCCGCTGGTGATGACGCGCTTGCCGATTTTGGTGGAGCCCGCGACGCAGAGCATGGCGGTCAGGATGCAGTTCTCGCCGATTTCGACGTTGTGGGCGATGTGGCAGAGGTTGTCGATGATCGTGCCGGACCCGACGCGGGTGGCGCCGTGGGTGCCGCGGTCAATGCAGCAGTTGGCGCCGATCACGACGTGCTCCTCGATCACGACTCGGCCCATGTGGGGAATGCGGTGGCTGCGGTGCGTATCGTCTTGCGCGAAGCCGAAACCCTCCGGGCCGATTTTCGTGCCCGCCCGGATGATGACGTCGTTGCCGATTTCGCATTCGTACCCGATCACGACGCCGGGGTGGATGACGGTACGGTCGCCAATGACGGCGCGCTCCTCGATGACGGCGTTCGCGAGGACAACCGTATTCTCGCCGATGCGCGCGCCGGGTCCGACGTAGGCGTTCCCGCCAACGCGCGCCGAGGCGGCGACGACCGCGGTCGGGTCGATGTAGGGTGTGCCCGCCGTCTGAAATTCGCGATCAAAGAAGCGTTGCGTCACCAGCGCGCGGGCGAGCTTCGGGTCGGCCGATATGAGCAGCGCGATTCCCGACGCATCCTTGAACGCGGCGGCGAGTTCGGGGCTGGTAATGACCGCGGCGGCGCCTCCTTCCAGCGCGGGCTTCACGAACTCCTCGCGTTCTACGAAGACCAACGTGCCGGGCCGGCAATCCTCGACCGCGGAAACCCCCTCGATCAGCACGTCTTCGCCCGTCATCTCCTGCAGCAGGCCGCTCTGACGAAACTCCTCGAAGAGCGTGGAGGCCTGAATCGTCATTGCGTGTGCATTCTCTTTTCTGGTCCGGAAGCGAAGCTACGAAGCGTCCACGACAATCCGTTGCGGCGGGTCGACGTTGACGAAAATGGAGTCCCCGGCGCGGACCTTGGCGCCGCGGCGCCTGTCCGGCTTCCCGTTGAGGTGCACGAGCCCCTCCTGGATCAGGTGCTTCGCTTCGCCCCCGGACCCCACGACCCCC
The DNA here is from genome assembly GCA_965369495.1 of uncultured bacterium. Taxonomy (GTDB): domain Bacteria; phylum Planctomycetota; class PLA2; order PLA2; family PLA2; genus JBCDBY01. Next base: position 2,681 of record CBDURV010000257.1, on the reverse strand, counting down.
GCCAACTTAAGTGCTGCGGCGAGCGCGATGTGTTCGGTCTTGAGTTGAATGGTCGTGTTCATGACGTCGGCCCGCTCGTTGGCATGGGGAGGTATCTTGCCGATTATGCCGTCTGGCTTCGCTTCGCTCGCACTTTCGCCCGAACTGATCGCCGTAGCCGAAGAACTCGGCTACGAGCAGATGACGCCGATTCAGGCGCAGGGCATCCCGTTGCTGCTGGCGGGCAAGGATCTTGTCGGCCAGGCGAAGACCGGCAGCGGCAAGACGGCGGCCTTCGCGCTGCCGATTCTCCAGAACCTGAAGCTCGACAAGCGGGCGGTTCAGGCGCTCGTGCTCTGCCCGACGCGCGAGTTGTGCGCCCAGGTGGCGCGCGTGTTCCGCCAACTGGGCCGCAAGCAGGCGGGGCTGCACGTGCTGATCGCGTCGGGTGGGACGCCGGTGCGCATCCAGATCACGGCGCTCGAGCGTGGTGCGCAGATTGTCGTCGGCACGCCGGGGCGGCTGCTCGATCTGCTGCGGCGCCGCGCGCTCAAGCTCGGCAGCGTGGCGACGGCGGTGCTCGACGAGGCCGATCGCATGCTCGACATGGGCTTTGCGGAGGAGATGGATCAGATCCTGAAGGTGTTGCCGCGGCCGCTGCAGACCGCGTTCTTTTCGGCCACCTTCCCCGACTCGATCGAGGAGATGAGCCGCACACACCAGCGCGACGCCGTACGCGTGACGATCGACGAGCCGGAGGAAGAGACGCCGACGATTCGCCAGCGCGTGCTCGCGACGGAGCCGGCCGACAAGCTGCGTGCGTTTTACCGCGTGCTGGCCGACCACCCGCACGAGTCGGCGCTCGTCTTCTGCAACCTCAAGGCGACCGTCGCGGAACTCACGACGACGCTGGCGCGCGCGGGGGTCAGCACCGACTGCCTGCACGGGGACCTCGAGCAGTTCGAGCGCGACCGCGTGATGGCCATGTTCCGCAACCGGAGCGTGCGCGTGCTGGTTGCGACCGACGTGGCCGCGCGCGGCATCGACGTCGCCGACCTGGATCTCGTCGTGAATTACGACCTGCCCGCGCAGGCCGACATCTACACCCATCGCATCGGCCGCACCGGTCGCGCCGGGAAAGCGGGGCTGGCCGTCTCGCTCGTCACGCGCCGCGACGAGCGTCGCCTCGACGCCATCGAGGAGCGCCTCGGCGGGCCGCTGGATTGCATGGCCAGCAACATGGACGATGACCGCGACATGGCGGAACTCGTGCGGAAGTTCGCGCGCGCGGCGGATATGGACACGGTGCATATCGCGGGTGGGCGCAAGGACAAGGTGCGCCCCGGCGACATCCTGGGCGCGCTCACGGGCGAGGCCGGTGGGCTGAGTGGCGATCAGATCGGCAAGATCGAGATTCACGATCGCCACGCGTACGTCGCGGTTGCGCGCAAGGTGAGTCGCCGCGCCGTCGAGAGCCTCAACAACGGACGCATCAAGGGCCGGCGATTCCGCGCTTCGCTGGTCAAGTGCTAGCCCGAAAACGCCGGGCGCTGCGACCAACTGCGGCGCACCGGGGCGCGCAGGAGCAACCACCACGCGAAGAGCGCGGTCGTCGTCAGGCGGCACGCCACCGGGAACCATGCGCCCAGGGTGCCGGTCAGGTTAACCAGCATGCCGTCGCCGGGAATCGGGCCGTAGCCGAAGAGCATGGGCAACCGGAACCAGTAGTAGCAGGCGACAGCCGCGGCCGCGAACGCGCGCGTGAGCCATGCGCCGTTCATCCGTGTGCGCAGCAGCAGGAACGCGGCGAGCGTGACGGCGCCCGCGGCGAGCGGATAGGCGTACGCGTTGCCGACGTGCGCCCAACCTTCGCCGGGAGCCCAACCTTCACCGGGAGCCCAACCTTCACCGGGAGCATAGTCGGGAACCTGGAACCAGCCCCAGATAAAGCCGGGAAACGCGCCGACCATGAGCAGGCCCGCGATGCGGCGCGGCATTCCGTTTTTTGTCGAGAGCGGCGTGAGCGCCGGCGTCGAGTCGGGGCAGGGCTGCACGCAGCGTTCGCACGAGGTGCAGTGCGCGTTGGGAGGCGAAATGGCGGGCGCCGTCCCGTAGAGACGTTCGACGGGATGCACCGGGCAGACGCCGGAGCACCAACCGCTCTTCCACTCGAAGCGCGTTCCCATGAGAATCGCGACGGCGCCCAGCGCGAGCAGGACGATCGCTGTGGCCGGTCCGCTCGTGTCGAAGACGACATGACGTAGCGGGACGAGCGCGAACAGCGCGATGACACCGATCAAAAGCAGGCGCCCCTGCCACGCGGCGGAGACGCGGTTGCGCGCGGAACGATCCATGTGACGAGCGAGAAGTGCCGTGGATGCGAGCGGGCAGATGTTGCGCCACAGTCCCGGCGCGAAGACGAGCAGCGCGGGAGCGACCGGAATGAGCACATTCCAGAAAGCGTGAATGCCGATCACCGGGCGAATCAGCAGCGCGAGCACGATTGCGGTTCCCACCAGCCACACGGCGAACTGGACGATGCGCCATGCGGTGCGCGCGCGCGGAGTGAGCAACTCGATTGCCTGCGTCATATATAGCCTGCATTATTCACGAGGCGCGGTTTCTGGCCGGACCAGATCGCCGAGCCGTGTTTCCCGAGTTTGGCATCGTTCGCCCTAGACGACCCCTCCGGGTCGCCTTCG
>CBDURV010000256.1:0-6307 GCA_965369495.1 uncultured bacterium | reverse complement strand
TCTTGCACCGGGCACGCTCGCGACCATCGAGATCCCGATTTTCGGGACGCAGGACCCCGACGGAAACCCACTCGCCGCGGGCCAGCAGATTCAGCTCTGGTCGCTGGATGAAATCGGCGGATCCTGGAAGCAGGAGGGCGTTGGCACGGTGGTCCCGTCAGCCGACTCCCCCACGGGTTGGGCGCTGCGCGGCGAAGTCGGACATTTCAGCTGGTGGAACTGCGACTACGGGCGCCCGCCGGCGACGATCACCTTCGCGGTCGAGATCCTGCGAAACGGGCTGCAGACACCGGCGCCGCTCGGCACGACGCTGGTCGTCGAGGCCGAGGTCCTCGGTCTCGGACCGACGTCGTTGTCATCCACCATCTGGCGCGTGGGCAGCAGTGATCCTCTGCGCATACCCAGCGGCGTAGACGTTCGGGTCAGTGGTTTCGCGGGTGAAGTCCTCCGCGGCGAGGTAACGGTTCGGGTCGCACCGAACGCCGAAAGGCGAATCGACATCCTGTTGCGACCGATGCACGCGAGCGGGTTCCCGTTCCGCCCCGGTGATCGCCTTCGCGGCTGCCACGACGAAATCGCAAAGCCGCACGTCTTTCCCTTTCGAGCCATCGCAGGGCGAACGCTGCGCCTTCGCGGCTATCCCGTCGATACGGAACTCGACCCGCCCGCCCTCACCGGCGGACTGGGCGGCCGCATGATCGTGAAGGACGACACCGGCAAGCAGCTGGCCGAAGCGCTGTTCGACGCAAGCGCTCGCGGCTCGATCGACCTGCCGCTGACCAACGTGGGCGACTACAGCGTCGAAGTCATTGCGGACGGAAAGATTCCGGGCTGCTACGTGATCACGACCCGCTTCGAGTTGACGCAAGCCGCCCCCGACACCGGAACGGTCTACATCCGGGGCAAGGTCCTCGATCCCGATCACGTCGAGTTGTTCCGCGCGCCTCTCACAGGCAGTCTGCCGGCGAACGGACCGGTCCGCGTCAGCTCTGCGGGCGTCCTCAGCCTGGTCTTCGACTTCGAGGTCTCCGCGAACGGCGACCACGTCGTCTACGAGGCCGACCCGAACACCCGCAGCTTCCGTGAACTCTTCGTCGTCGATGCGTCCATCCCCGGCAGCGCGACTCGTGCCCACGAGGCTCTCGACATCGATCGGGATCGCCTGTGGGATTGGGGAATCAGCAAGGCGTTCCCCGAAAAGCTCGTCTATCGACTGACCCAAGGTGCCACAGACCAGCTACGTATGGTCGATCTCGGCAGTCCAGGCTCGTCTGTAGCACTGTATGACGATTCCAGCGATGCCATCGACGGCGTCGCGGAATTCCAGTTCGCCGACGGTGGCCGCAAGGTCGTGTACCGAAGCAGCAACGACAACTCCACCGACAAGACCAAACCCGACGCGTACTTGTACGTCGTCGATCTAGCCGATCCCGGCAACGCGACGCGCCTCTCCCCGCTTGCCCCGAATGGCTACGGCGTCCGCGCGTTCACCGTGAGCCCCGACGGGCAATCGGTGGTCTTCACGCAACGACGCTCGGACGCGCAGTTGTTCAGGAGCTTTGAGGATCTCTACCGCGTTGAATTGAACAACCCGGGCGTGGCGACTCTCATCAGTGACCCCGCCTTCACCGAAGACGTGATCGAGGCGGTCTTCGCCTCGGACAACGAGACGGTGGTCTATCTCAACCACGGGCAGCTCTGGATGCCGGATCCGCAAAACGCGGGAAAAGTCATCCGGTTAACGGCATCCAACGCCGCCAAGGTGTTCGCGGGAACGCGAGAAGCGCCTGAGCCGTTCGCGGCGCACTGGCAGATCAGCCCCGACAGTCGCTGGCTGGTCTACCGCCATGCGTCGGGCAATGGATCGCGCGCCGGCATCTATCTGGTGGACCTCGAAAGCCCGGACACGCCGACTCAGATCTACGACGGCAACGCCTTGTTCACCATCACGCCGGACAGCAGGAGCATCATTGCGGCGTTCAGCGACGAGACCGACGTCGGCGCGCGGTACACAGCACTGGGCCAAGTGCCCTTCAACGACCCGACAAGCGTTACTGGTCTCACGCCGACGCTCACCGGGGATCGCCGAGGCGTCTTGACCGGACTGAAGGGATGCTTCGAATTCTCGGAGGACGGCAAGCGCTTCTACTACCTTGCCGACCGCGAAGTGAGCCGACGCTACGACCTGATGGTGCTCGAGCTTGCGGTGCCGCTGCTGCCGGCGCGCCTATTCGACAGCTTCCCGACAGGCGAAAACGGGACCAGCGCGGCTTTCGCTCTGGTTCGCTGACCGGCCACTCCTCCGCGCCGCCGTCGACACGGAGTCCCTGTTTTCTGTTTTCATACAGGGACACCATGAAGAAACACGGACCGGATTCGGTGGCGCGGTGAGCGGCGATGACTCGTCATCCGCCACGCGCGACCCGCTCGATGCGCTGGCCGAGGAGTTCTTCGAACTTCGACGCGCGGGGAGCGCGCCCGATTTCGAGAGCTGGCTCGCCCGCCACCAGCAGCACGCCGACGCACTGCGGGAGATGATCCCCGCGCTCGAGGCACTCCAGAACGCGGTTGCGCCCCGACGAGCGGCGGCTCCCGAACCCGGGTCGCTGCTGGGCAACTTCCGGGTGATTCGCGAAGTAGGCCGCGGCGGGATGGGAGTCGTGTTCGAGGCGATCGAGGAGCCCCTTCGACGCAGGGTCGCGCTGAAGGTCCTGCCATTTCAGGCGCTGCTGGACTCACGCCTGCGTGAACGCTTTGATCGCGAAGCGAAGGCCGCCGCGCGCCTGGACCACCCGAACATCGTTCCGGTGTATGGCGCGGGCGAAGCCGATGGCGTCCCCTACTTCGCCATGCGTTTCGTGGAGGGCCGCACGCTGGATGCGCTGCTTGCCGGAATCGGGGCCGACGACCTGCTTGACGGATCGGCCTCGTGTGAGGCAAGCACACTGGAGGCAGCCGCAAGCGCGGGCAGCGGCGCGTACTTTCGTCTGGCCGCCCGCATCGCGCGCGATGTCGCACGCGCACTGGCGCACGCCCACGACGGCGGCGTTGTGCACCGCGACATCAAACCGGGCAACCTGATCCTCGACCACGAAGGCAAGGTGCAGGTCGCCGACTTCGGGCTCTGCCAGGCCGACGACCTCGGCACGGTCACCCGAACCACCGATGTGCTGGGAACGCTGCGCTACATGGCGCCGGAGCAGGTCCGCGGCCATGCGGATGCGCGGTCGGACTTCTACAGCCTCGCGGCAACGCTCTACGAGATGGTGACGCGCTGCCCCGCCCACCCCGGCGAGGATCGCATCGCCCTCGCGCGCGCGGTCGTCGAGCGCCAGCCGATCGCGCCGCGACGGATCGACCGACGCATTCCCCGCGACCTCGAAACGATCATTCTCAAGGCCATGGACAAGGATCCGTCGTTCCGCTACGCAACCGCCGCGGAACTGGCCGACGACCTCGATGCGCTGCTCGAGAATCGGCCCATTTCCGGTCGGCGCCCGAGCCTCGCGTATCTACTTCGTCTCGCGGCACGCCGCCATCGTCGAGCGGTCATCGCCTCGGCGACCGTCATGCTCATGGCTATCGGCGGGATTGCCGTCTACATCCAAAGCCTGAACGAATGGCGTCGTGCGGAGACCGAACAGCGACACGAGGCGGAGCAACAGTCCTACTTCGCGCGGATTGCCGCGGCGGAGGGCTCGCTCGCGTTGGGACGCACCGGCTACGCGCGCGAACACCTCGCCCAATGCCGCGAGCAGCAACGCGGGTGGGAATGGCGCTATCTCGCCGCGCAGACCGACAACTCCGCAATACACCGCGCAATCGGACGCTCCGCCATTCGCGATCTCGCCCTCTCGCCCCGAGGCGACGTCTTGGCCGCGGGTTGTGACGACGGGGTGGTCTACCTCGTCGTTCCCGACACGCTCGAGCCTCTTCACCGCCTCCGCCATCCCCGCCCCGTCCGGGGTGTCGCGTTCGTCGGGACAGGCGACCGGATCGCCACCGTCTGCTTCGACGGAACGGTGCGCATCTGGAATGTCGCCGGCGGCGTTCTCGAATTCGCGTTCGACGGACAGTGTGGCCGTCTGTTCGGCGTTGCCTCGAACCCCGATGGCAGCTTGCTGATCTGCACCGGGCGCAACGGCGCGGCTTGCGTCTGGGACGTGACGACGCGGGAGTTGCGCGCACGACTCGAAGGCCATGAGGGATATGTCTGGCGTGCTGCCGTCCATCCCCGCGGGGATCGGGTCGCAACCATCGGCGCGGACAACACGATGCGTGTCTGGCGCATCAGCGACGGCGTGTGCATCGACACATTGTCCGGCACCGACGACCAGCCCAACACCATCCACTCGCTTCCGCTCCGGTACAGCCCGAATGGCAAGTGGCTGGCGTCGGGCGATCAGTTGGGCAACGTGGTTATCCGCGATGCGCGCACACACGCGGTCCAGTGGACGCTGCCGCACAAAGCCCGCGCGTGGGACATGCGCTTCCTTCCCGGCGACCTGCTTGCCGTGTCCTGCGTGGACAGTTCGGTCGTAATCTGGGACCCGCGCCGGCAACAAGTCGTGCAGCGCCTGCGCGGGCAGGGAATGTCGGCCACCAGCATGGCGGTGTCGATCGACGGCTCGCGGGTGATCGCGGGTTCGTACGACGGAATTCGCATCTGGGAACTGCCCGTCCGCCCCGTCTCACGCCGCATCGACAACGAGGGGCAGGGTGCGCTTTGCGTCTGCGCGATCAACGCCACCGACGTCGCGATCGGCGATGGGCAGAACATCGTCATCCGGGATGCCGCCAGCGGATCGCGGCAGCGAGTCCTGAGCGGGCATCGCCGCGCGGTGAGCTCCCTGGCGACGACTCCGGACGGCACGCTGCTGATAGCCGGCGATCGCGCCGGCGAGATCGTCGCGTGGGATCTGCGCGAAGAAAAACCCCTCTGGCGCGCATCCCCCCGCCGCGGCTTTGTGGAAGACATCGACGTCAGTCTTGATGGGACCGTGGTTGCGGCATGTTCAGCGCGACTCGGCGTGCAAATCCATTCCGTGCGGGACGGCAGCGTCCAAAGAACCATCAAGATCGACGATACCTCCACACACTCGGCTCGCCTGTTCCCGGACGGTCAGCGCATCGCGACGAGTCACGGCGACGGCCGAGTAATGATCTGGAGTGCACGGACGGGTGAACTGCTGCTCGAAATCCCGGGCAATGGAAGACCGGTACGGATCGCCCTCGACGCGGAAGGACGACGCATCGCCTGCTCACACGCAAACGGCGGCGTGCGCATCCTCGACGCCGGGACGGGAGCGGTCATGACGACCATGAGCGGCCACCTGACGGCGGCGTACTGGCCCACCTTCTCGCCGGACGGTACACGCCTGATCACGGCGGGACGCGACTCCTCGATTCGATTCTGGGACACCGCGACCGGCGCTCCCGTGCTCACGCTGACCACGAAACCCACATGGCTCTTCCGAACCAGCTTCTCTCCAGACGGCACATGGCTCGCGGTCTGTGGCGCGTCGCAGGTGTTCCTGCACTACGCGCCCGCAGCCAGCGACTGACTCGCGTTCGTTCGCGAGCCCGGCATTTTTCATGCCCGTTGCAGTCGGCCTTGGGCTATGGGCTTTGAGCTTTGGGTTTCGCATTCGAAAACCGTGTTGCAGCCTGGTCGCGACTCAAAGCCCTAAGCCCATAGCCCAAAGCCGCGAGCGGAGCGAGCGACAGATCGATAGACTGTGGCGTGCACTTCGAACCGGGGGATACGTTTGGCGACTTGACGATCGAGCGGGAGATCGGCGCGGGCGCGTATGGGACGGTCTACGCCGCCCACGACGAATTGTTGCACCGGCGCGTTGCGCTCAAGGTGCTGCGCAACAGTGGCGCCAGCCTCTCCCGCGAGCAGCGCGACCGCGTGCTGGACGAGGCGCGACTCGTCGGGCGGCTCCACAGCCCCGCCATCGCGACGCTGTTCCGCGTCCACGAGCTTCCCGATTCGGCCGGCTGGGCGCTGGAGCTGGAATTCATCGACGGCGTTTCGCTGGCGGAAGAATTGGAGCGACGCGAGCGGCTCGGCGGCGGCGAGGCGATGCGCATTTTCGCCGGCTTGATGGAGGCGCTCGCGGCCGCGCACGACGCCGGCATCGTGCACGGCGACATCAAGCCGGGCAATATCGTGCTGACCGCGGATGGCCAGGTCAAGGTCGTCGACTTCGGTATCGCGCGCATGATGGGCGACACGAGCCACGAACAACGGCTCAGCGCCAACTCGCTCGGCACCCCGATCTACATGGCCCCCGAAGTGGTC
>CBDURV010000255.1:0-6309 GCA_965369495.1 uncultured bacterium | reverse complement strand
ATCGAGCTCTACTTCTGGGTTCCGATCGCCATTTCGGGCACGGCGAACCTGCCGGGTGGGTCCGGTGGCAGTTCGGCTCCCCAGCGGTCGCTGGCGCAACGCGGCGACAGCAACCCGGTCAGCCTCGACGGCGTCTCGGGCTATCTGATTCCCCTGCGGTTGGACTTTCGCAAGGGGCGCTGGGGTTTCCACCTGGAGTTCATGGTGGCGGACCTCGACCTGAAGGGCAGCCTGCTCGGACGCCTCGATATTCCCTTCGACCTGGAGCTGAGCTTCTCGTTCATCGACGTGGCGGTTTCGTATTCGCCGGTGCTTCCGACGCCCGGCGAGCAGCCCTGGTTGGTTCAGATATTCGCCGGCGCGCGCTTCGTCGATCTGGAGCAGAAGCTGTCCATCGGGGATCCCATCAACCTCAAGGAGACCGAGAACTACGTCGAGCCACTTATCGGCGCCTACTTCGGCTACGAATTCAACTCAGCGTGGGCACTCGTCTTCCGCATCGACTTTAGCGGGTTCGGTGTCGGCTCCGACCTCACCTACAACCTCCAGCTCGGTGCCGCGTGGCGCTTCGGCGCGAAGAAGCACTGGATGCTCAGCTTCGGCTGGCGCGCGATGGGGCTCGACTTCGACGCCGGCGGAAACGACGCGCACCACGTCGACATTCATTTCAACGGACCGTTCGTCGCCATCGGCTGGACCTACTAGGCGTAACTTCGCGCAGCGCTTCCGCATCGGAGGTGGTATGCGCGAATTCGACCTGATCCTGATCGGTGCGGGCAACTCCGCCGACGTCTACCGTGCCGCCAACACGGCCGGTCTTCGCACCGCCGTCATCGAGAAGGGGCCGCTGGGCGGGACCTGTCCCAACCGCGGATGCATTCCGTCCAAACTGCTGCTCGGGCACGCGGATGTCGCGGACGCGATTCGCACGGCGGGGCGGTTCCACATCGATGCCAGCATCGGCGCCATCGACGGCGACGCCATTCTGCGCGACGTGCGCGAATACACCGACCTGTGGGACGGGAAGCTGGAAGGCGCGCTGGGCGAGAACATTACGCTCTTTCGCGGCCACGGTCGGTTCGTTGACGACAACACGGTCCAAGTGAACGGCGAGCGCCTGACCGCAGACAAGATCGTCATTGGCACCGGCACGCGCCCTCGCCGCCTCGATCTCGGCGTGCCCTATCTCACCAGCGACGAGGTGTTCAACATGGAGTCGCTGCCGGACTCGGTCGTCTTCGTCGGCGGCGGATTCATCTCGGCGGAACTCGCGCACTTCTTTTCGGGCGTCGGCGTGCGAACGACGATTCTGGCGCGCGAAGAGAGCCTGCTGGGCCGGGAAGACGACGAGACATCGGGCATTTTCTGCCACGCGTTCGGCGAGCACGTTGACGTGCGTTACAAGACCGAACTTTCACGTGCGGAGTTCGACGGCAAGCGCTACACGCTGCACCTCTCGGACGGCTCCACGCTGGACACCGAAACGCTCATCGTCGCGATTGGCCGCATACCCAACAGCGACGACCTCGGACTCGACAACACATCGATCCGCCTCAACCCACTGGGCTACATCGAAACCGACGACTTCCTGCGCACGGCCGCACCCGGCGTACACGCGCTCGGCGACGTCGCGGGCAAGTACTTTTTCACCCACACCGCGTCGCTCGAGGCGAGCTACCTCGGCAAGCTGCTCACGGGCGCGACGGACGAACCGCTCGAGTACGGACCGGTGCCGCACGCGGTCTTCACCGAACCCGAGTTGGCGGGCGTGGGCCAGACGGAGCAGGAGTTGATCGACGCCAAGACCGACTACGTCAAGGCGACGGTGCCGTTTGAGAACGTCACGAAGGGGCGCGCCATCAAGGAGCAGCACGGCCTCGCCAAACTGCTCGTAGCGCGCGACGGCACAATTCTCGGCGCGCACCTCGTCGGTGCGCACAGCTCGATCCTGATCCAGGAGGTCGTCACCGCCATGAAGTGGCGCAACCACGTCAGCTCGCTGACCGACGTAATCCATCTGCACCCCGGCCTGTCGGAGGTGATTGGCAGCGTCGCCGCGAAGGCCGCCCGTAAACTGGCCCGATGAGACGGCAGGGACGAATTGCCTTGGCGGCTCTCGTATTGGCGGCCGGCGCGTTCGCCGAAGAGAGTCGGACGGTCACCGTCAGCTGCCCGGTCTGTGCCAATCGGTTTCAGGCGCAGAAGTGGACGCGCGCTCACTGGTTGGCCGGCACCGACCGGGACCTCTGCCGTCACGGCGACGATCGTCAGTTCTTTCTGCTCGATTGCTGGACCTGCCCGCGCTGCCTGTACAGCGGTCACTCGGCTGCCTTCGGCCCGGACCCGGATGCACCGACGCGTGCGGTCATCCGGGCGCTCAAGAAGCAGAACCCGCTCGTCGCTCCCGTTTCCATTGATCGGAAGGCGCAGCACACGGGGCGTGTTCCCGCTTGGGTTCGGTTCGATCTCTACCTGCAGGTGCTGCGGCTTCGAAGCGACCGGGCTGAATTGGACTTCTACGGTGTGTGCATGGCCGCCGCGCAGACCCAGCGGTTCGAATGGACGCTTGGGTTGAGCCAGGTCGAGGCGTGGCTTGCAAAGCGAATCCCGCTGCCTGCGCCGAAGCGCGACACCAATATCTCGGAGTATCACGTGCGCCGCGCGAATCTGCTCGAGACGTGGGCCGCGGACAAGCAGACGACCGCGACAGCCAATATGCGCAACCACGCCAACGCGCTCGCGGCCGTGTTCTACAAGCGACACGGGGAGGATCGGGATGCGCTCCGCGTCGTCGGCTTGCTGGAGCAGAGAGACGATCTCGGAAAAGAGCTGCGGGCGCTGCTGAAGAACCTGCGGGCGCGCATCGATATCGAAATGAAGTACCGGGCCCGCGCGCTCGTGCACCTGCAAGAAATGCTGGTGAAGCGAAAGCCGCCGCCGGCCCAGGCGGCACCCGCGCACTATCTGGTGGGGGTACTGCAGCGCCAACTTGGAAAGCGCGACGAGGCGCTCCGGGCGCTCAAGGCGGCGCGCAACAACGATGCGCTGCCGGAAAACCTCCGCGCGTGGGCCGCAGACGAAATCGTCAAGGCCAAGGACGATCAAGCGGCTACCAAGTGATCGGTTTGTCGCCCAAAGCGAACCATTTTTCGTCCGCATGACCGTAACCCTTGGCCATGAAGGGAGTTGCGTCGGCCAGGCGCGGAACGCGTTCCGCGCCACGCTACCTCCCCCCGTCTATAGGGGTGATGAGTTCAAAGCGAAACCGACGGGGCGATCGCCCCAGCCAGATCTTCCACGTCACCGCGCGCGTCAATTGGCGGCGATGGCACCTCCACGACGAGGTGGCGAAGGAGGCCCTTGCTGCCCTGCTCCGCGAATCCGCGGAGCGGTTCGATGTGACCGTGTTTGCCGCGGTGCTGATGTCAAACCATCTCCATGCGGTCGTTCAGAGTCCGCCAGAGGATCAATATCGCCAGCTGACCGGGCGACGAACTCCCTGCCGTCACTTCCAGCCCTATCCGCAAGGCCACCAGAAATGCTCCGTGCTGTCGCAGTTCATGCGGCGCGTGCGCCATTGCATGTCGATCCGTCGCCAATCCCAGCTCGGACTAAGCGGCCGGTTCTGGGAAGGGGACTTCGATTCGCGCGTCGTGGTGGACGATCTCTCGCTGGTTGTTCGAGTCGCCTACGACCACCGCAATCCGGTTAAGGCGCACATGGTCGAAGAACCGGAAGAACACCTGTGGAGCACGGCACGGGAGTGGGCAACTGGTATGGTCGGGCCGATCCCAAAGAGGCTGCCGTACGAGCTACCGTTCGGACTGACGGAGTCGGATCTACGAGCGCGGATACTCAGCTACCAGGGATCGGCGGTGTTTGATCAGCTCGCTGACCAGATGGCGGAGATCTTCGAGTACGAGCCCGAGAAGAGTGCCGCCATCTTGCGCGCGCTGCTTGAGGAGCACCACCTCGTCTGACGCCGCGCCTGCGGACCCAATTCCGCAGGCTCGCGACGTAAGTCGATATTTTCCAGCCAGTTACGGTGGGTCAGTTGGAAGATGGTTCGGATCTGATCGGCTCGAACTGCGCGGTGAAGTGGCGTAGGAAGGGCGGCTCGTAGGTCATCCGGTAACCGGGAATCTGCGGCGCCTCCTCGACCAACTTCTCGAATGTCTCCAGCACGTACTCGATGTGGCTCTGCGTGTAGACGCGGCGCGGAATCGCGAGTCGTACGAGGTCGTGGGGGGCGTGCTCGCCGAACATGACGCTGCCGATCTCGACGCCGCGAATGCCGCCGACTTCGTAGAGCGCATTGACCAGCGCCCACGCGGGGAACTGATCGAGCGGGATGTGGGGCAGCAGCGCGCGTGCATCGATATAGGCGGCGTGGCCGCCTGCCGGTCGCAGCGTCTTCACGCCGCGTTTTTCCAGCCCTTCGCAGAGGTAGCGAGTCGAGGCGATGCGGTAGTCCATGTAGTCCTGATCGACGATTTCGCGCAGGCCGATCGCAATCGCCTCGAGGTCGCGGCCGGCGAGTCCGCCGTAGGTCGGGAAGCCTTCGGTGAGGATCAGCATGTTGCGCGCCTTGATGGCGAACTCGTCGTTGTTGAGGGCGAGGAAGCCGCCCATGTTCACCAGCGCGTCCTTCTTGGCGCTGAAGGTGCAGCCGTCGGCGAGGCGGAACATCTCCTGTGAGATTTCCCGCAGGCTCTTGTCGGCGTAACCCGGCTCGCGCGACTGGATGAACCACGCGTTTTCCGCGAAGCGGCAGGCGTCGAGCACGAATGCGATCTTGTGGCTGCGGCAAATTTCGAGCACGCCGCGTGCGTTGGCCATCGACACCGGTTGGCCGCCGCCGCTGTTGTTGGTGACGGTCAGGATCACCATCGGGATGTTCTCGGCGCCCACTTCGTTGATGGTGTTCTCGAGCGCCTCGAGATCCATGTTGCCCTTGAAGGGGTGGAGCGCCTCGAGGTCGCGCGCCTCGGCGCAGACCAGATCGATCGCCGTGGCGCCGCTCTGTTCGACGTTGGCGCGCGTCGTGTCGAAGTGGGTGTTGGAGATGACCGTCTTGCCTTCGCCTCCCGTCAGATCGAAGAGAATGCGCTCAGCCGCGCGCCCCTGGTGGGTGGGGATCACATGCTTGTAGCCGGTCAGGTCGCGCACTTCTTTTTCGAAGCGCAGGTACGAACGCGAGCCCGCATACGACTCGTCGCCGCGCATCATGCCCGCCCATTGCTCCTGCGACATCGCGGAGGTGCCGGAGTCGGTCAGCAGGTCGATGATGACGTCCTCGGCCTTGAGCGAAAACGCGTTGTAGTGCGCGTCCTTGAGCAGCGTGCGCCGCTCCTCGCGCGTGGTGAAGCGAATCGGCTCCACCATCTTGATACGGAAGGGTTCGATGATGACGGACATGCGGCCAGCGTAACGCGGCGTGCCATCGCTGATCGAGGACCGTTTCGGTTCCGATTCGTTTGCTAGAGTGCCCCCGTGACGACGGACAGCGTGAAGCGGCGCGAAAAGCGCGAAGAGCGGATTGAGCTAGAGAAGCATGGTCAACTTTCCCACATCGTGCGTGGGCGCAGCGCAATCGCCATCTTCTGCGCGTTCACGGCTTTCATGGCCTCCCTCGGCTCGCCTTCGTGAGGCGATCCGCTTCACTTATTGGCCACGGTCCTGTGCGCCATGGCCCTTGGTCTGCTCCTATCGGTCTACGCGCGGGTCGCGGGACTGGGGCTTTGGCGGTGGCCGATCTGGATCGTCGCGCCGATCGCATTTCTCGCGTTTGCGTTGCCGCATCGCTTGGTGACGGTAATCGGCGCGATGTCGATCCTGTTATTGGCGCTGCACGCGTTTGGACGTTTGGCGCCCCCTAACCGACCGGCTTCCACGTAAGGCTGTCGCTTGCTGGCTTGCCGGGCGACAGCTTGCCGGTGATCGAGGTGGCGGGTTTGCCGTCGACGAGCGCGAACGCCGCATAGGGAGGTGGTTCCCGGTCGCCGCTGTAGCGCGAACCCTCGACAGCGATCACGACGCCCGTCTGATTGATGAAGAACGCACGCTGGCCCGCCGCGACCGGCCACGCGTAAGCGCAGAAGGCGGTCTCGGCCAGTTTCGGGTCGGCCTTCTCGGTGACCGCGGCGCCCTTGGGGCCCGGCAGATAGATGCGGAAGTGGTATCCGCCGCGGGTCACGCGCCCACCGGCGAGTTTGGCGAACGCGGGGCCGAGCACGGGCGGCTGCAAGCGCCGCTGCGTGCCTCGGCACTCCACCGCCCCCGCCATCTCGGCGTAGGTGCCGTACTCGC
>CBDURV010000254.1:0-6372 GCA_965369495.1 uncultured bacterium | reverse complement strand
CTGCCCGGCGTGCGCGCGGGCGGCTGGATCTCGGCGGGGATGATCTCCACGGTCCATGCGCCGTTGCCCATCCGGGCGGAGATGGCGCCGAACCCCTGGCCGCACTTCTGTGCGCCCTCGCCGGAGTCGGACACGACCTCGACGGTGTGCTCGCCGACGCGAGTCACGACGGGTGCAGCGGCTTTCTTCCGCGGGGCCGCGGGCGACGCTTCGTGCGTGTTCATGCGTGAGTCCTCTCGCAGTCCGCGCGACGGCCATGTCGCGCGGCCTTGACGGTTGCCATTATCCTCCACCGGCAAAGCGCTGGCGCGTGACGTGTTGCGCCGTAACGGCGATGCGATGTCAACACATATGGAACCGTTTCCCTCCGGTATCGCGCGGCGCACGCGCGCGAATTCTTGCCGGCGGTGTGCAATGATGGATCGCGGAGGACAACTATGAGCGAGCGGGACAAGACCCGTCTCTTCCGCAGAAGACTGCGAGAGCTTGAGTTGATTGCCGGCGAGCCGGTCATTCCGGGCGAGGTCGGCGACTGGTGCGAATCCGTCGAGGAATCGCTGGGACAGGTCGGCAACGCGTGGGCGCCTGTGCTTGGCGTGCACGAGGTGGCCTACGGCGGCATACTCGAGACGAACCTCGAAATGGGCGGCCTGGTAGAGCGGCTCCGCGCGGGCGACACGCACTCGACGCGCAACCTCGCGACGCTCGTGGGAACTGTCCATCGAGCCTGCAAATGCATCGACCCCGTCGTGACGAGCGAAGAGCCTGTTTGCGAGATCGAAGACGCACGCACGGGACTTCTCACCTGGGTCGCGCAGGCGCGCGGGCACGAAAAGGAAGTCGATCGCTGGCTCGTTGAATCCGCGATGCGCGACAGCGGGTTCTCGGACTGATCGGCCGCGACCGTGTCGCCAAGAGGCCGATGCGTGCCGAGTTCAACGTGGGCCGCTCAAGATGATTCCGGCTGGCGCCAAACCCAGGTCGCCATCGAGCGCTGGTTTTCGACGAGGGTCGTCTTGAATGGATCGAGCAGGGAGATCCGACGGTCCGCCGCCCACGCGTGAATCACCTCGGGGCGCACAAGGTAGCGCTCGGAGCCGTCCGGAAGGGAGTGCCAGCCGTTCGCCAACGTCTCGGTCTGACCCGCCATGCCCAGCGTTGTCGCAAAGCGCGCAAAGAACAGACCGCCTGGACGCAGCACACGCCCCATCTCCTCCAGCATCGCACCGAAGTGCTCGTCGTCGCGCGCGAAGTGAAGCACGGCGATGGAAAGCACGACATCAAACGACCGCGTCGCAAACGGGAGATGCGCCCCCTCGGCAAGGGCCGCCGCGCCCGGAGCGCGTTTTCGGTCCACGCCAACCGCGCGACACCCGCTCGCCTCGAACCACGTCAGGTTCCGTCCCCCACCACAGCCGACATCCAACACGCGCGCGCGCGCGGGAATGCGCCCCTTCAGGATCTGATCGAGCAGGTAGACGTCAACGCCGCGAATCGTATCGAGTGAAGCCACGCGGGCATTCTAGACTCAGAGGTTGTGAATAAATCGATCGTCGGCCCGAGGTCGAGCGAGCTTGTGTGTGGCAAGCCGCGCCGACGACGGCTGTATCAGAGAGTACTGCTTCGTTGGCGCGGCGCAGTCCACGCGCAAGCGCAGCCGGCCGAAGCCAGATGGATTGACTCACAGCCTCTCAGCGTGGATCACGGCGCAGGATGACGACGCTGCGCGGGACGGTGACTTCGCGGCGAACCCCGTTGGCGTCGCGCACGTCGGCGATCACGATCTTTTGCCGACCGGGGCCCTCGAGCTTGAAGTCGTGGATGAGGACCGCGTTGCGCTTCGCCACGAATTCGATCGCGCGTGCCTTGAGCGGAATGGGCGTCCCCCTCTGCGGCAGCGTGGCGTAGTTCTCTAGAAGGCACACGTCCTCCCAGTGGACGGGTTGCGAAAAGCGCACCTCCAGCACCGACCGCCCCTCTTCCCTGTCCCACTTCAGCGAGCGCACGCGCAGTTTGCGTGCCTTGCGCTCGGCGACGAAGCACTCGACGCCGGCGGGAGCGTGGCCCTGCGGCGTCACGAAGCGCGCACGCAGGCGCGCCAACCTGCGCGTCGGCGTCGCGACCAGCGTCAGGATGTTGCGTCCCTTCCGGAACACGACCGAACACCTGTGCTCCCGGCCGAACTGGGAATCTCTGAGCGAGCGCTCGATTATCGACGAGCCATTCCACATGGCGAGGAGGCGGCCATCGAGTTGGATGGCGAGTTCCGCCTTGGTGCCCTCGGTGTCGCAGTCCAGGATCGCGACGAGCGTGCGTGACGTGGGCTGGCCAGCGAGCAGTTCATAGCCCGGCGTGCGCACCGGTCGGTCCGCCCCGCGCACCGCGACCCACAGCGATTTCCCCACGACCTGCCCCGGCTTGGGGAACGGCCCCTTCCACTGCGCGACCGGTGCCGCCTGCGCCCCCGGTGGCCCGCACAGCATCCAGCGATCCACCACGAGGCCGTCGGGCGCCTTCGCCTGCACGCCGCCGGATATGACCGCGCCACGCCGGCGGCCGAACGCGCCGATGTCGCTGCCGCCCTGGCCGGCGCCCATGCCCGGCGATGTGGATTCGAGCGCGAGCACGCTCTGCGGGCCCTCGCAAAGGAAGCGCAGCGCATCGAAGCTCTCCTTGTCCGGCAGTTCGCCCTTGCGCCGTGGCCGCTCGTGGACGGCGGCGGCGCCCAGCGGTACTTCGCCGAGCGCGGTCGTCTGGTTGCCGGCGTAGAGATTGTGGGATCGGATGTAGCGATCGATCGTGAGCGTGTACACCGAGTGCGAACCGGAGGGACGAAAGACCATGCTGTTCGCCTCGAAAATCGAGTTGGTCACGCGCGAACTGCCCGAGACGCCAAGCCGGCAGCGCAGGAACTCGCAGCGCTCGATGCGAGGGCCCACGCCGCCGAGCGGGTGATAGATCTGCCCGAACCCGCCGCGACCGACGCCGATGCCGCAGTCGATGAATATGCACTGTTCGAAATCCGGGCGCGCCTCCGCCTCGGCGCACGCGCCCACGATGCAGTCGAAGAAGACGCACGAGCGCAGTACGGGCGCCGACTCGTCGAGGTAGCGCACGCCCAAGGTGCGCGCATCGGAGCGCAGGACAGAGGCGAGGCCCGTGGTGCAGCGGCGGATGACGCAGTTCTCAAGACGCGTCGCGCGGCCCGCAACCTGCAATCCCGCGTCGGCATTCTCGAAACAGCACCAGTCGAAGCGTGAGGTTTTCGCACGGCGCGGAAGCAGCACGATACCGAGCCACGTGCGCTCGCCCTCCTCGAGTTTCTGTCCGGCGGCGGGGGCGCCAAAGAGAATCGGCTCTTCCCGCCTGCCGCGCGCGATGATGCGCCCCGCCACGTGGATCTCAAGGCGGTCCGCGTTCCAGCCCGGTCCGCGGCCGCGCGCCTTGGGGTCGGGAATGATGCGGGTTCCCGGCGCGATCTTGAGCGTGACACCGCGCGGGACGACGACATCCTCAAGCAGCAGGATTTCGCCGCTCCACTCCGTGTCGGACCCAAGCGTTCCGCCAGCGTCGGTCGATTCTGCATGCGCCGCGGTCACGAGCAGGGCGAAGGCGAGCAACGCGCGCCTCACTTGTTCCCCGAGTCCTCGAAGGTGCTCTCCTCGCCCTCGTCCTCTTCGACGTGCCAGGCCGCCTTGGGAATTTTCAGCGACGCCAGACCCCGGTCCGGCACAGTGTCGATTCGGTGCGCGTCCGTCCAGACGATCACGCGGAAGCGCGCCTGCTCGGCGTTGCGCGGTATCGCGAATTCCGTCACGCGGCCGCGCACGCGGTGCCGGAAGCTCGGCCGACCCGACACCCACCCGCGTGACGTGCCCGACTCCCACGTGTAGACGGAGATCTCCTTGTACTTCATGTAGCCGTGATCCCCGATCGGCTCGATGCCGAGCACGATGCGGTCCATGTCCTGGATGTCGTCGCCGTCGTAGAGTCCCGCGCCGAATCCCGATCGCGCCAGCGTCACGGCCGCGTGGATGTGCTTCTGATCGTGGCCGACGAGCAGCGACTTCAAGTCGACCTCTCGCGCCGCCTTGTGCAGATCGCCCGTCGCGTCCTTGATGCGGGGCGCCGTCGTGGGCCAGTCAACGAGCCGTCCGTCCACGGCGAGCGGCGCGCCCTTGTCGCCGCAGACGTAGTCGATGGATACCGGCTCCTCGCAGATCGTCCCCTCGACGCGAACCGAGAAGCGAATCGTGTCGTTGTAGTTGAGACCGTTCTCAGCCAGCATCGAAAGCGGGAACGAGAAGGAGTACTCCTTGCCCTTCACCTCCGGCGTGGTGATGCGCGGGTCAGAACGGCTTACCCAACTGGTGCGAAAGACCTTCGACGTCCGGTCCGCACGCCGACTGAGCGACTGGTAGGAAGCGCTTCGCAATTCAAGCGGCGCCCGGCCCTTGACGCCGACCGCGGGCGCGGCGGATTTGCGATACCGCGAACCGACCGACGTGATGATGTTGAGATCGAAACCGTCGATGCCCGTGTTGGCCTTCTTGTCGGTATCGATCTTGAAGACGACGCGCGTGAAGACGCTGTCGCGCAGCGCCACGCGGAAGGTGACCTTCACGTTGATCCGTTCGTTCGCCACGCGAACATCCACGCGATCGACATCGTGGATCGCGCGACTCGGACGTCGCGTCCGCCCGTCGCGCAACGAGACCGCGCCTTCGGGCGCCGACATCGCGGTGCCCGCAACGAACGCCAAGAGAATCCCAATCCATGATCGACGCATAACAACTACGTGGCGACGGCGCACTGCAACCCCCGCCTCCTATCCCAGTATCGCAGGTTACGCGGCCATGCGATCGACTGTCAACGGTCCGCGGAAGTTGAGGGGCGCGGGGACTGGAGCGGGGCGGTGAAACGCGAGCGCACGATCCGGCGCATGAGCCAGCGCGCCATGAGGAACGCGGCGAACGCACGAAGAGGTGCCCAAGCGAGATCAGACAGCGTCTCGGCCAGACCCTCCGGCGCAGACACGACGGTGGAGCCACTGATGGCGATCAGAAAGACCAGAAAGCCGATGCGGCCCTCGAACGGAACGAGCCGAGCCAGGCCCGTTCGGCGGGCCTTCTTGTCGAGCCAGGCCCTGTCACCCTTGAGCACGGCTCGCTCTCCAGGTGTCTGCTCCATGCGAACAACCTACCGAAATTCGCAGGTCAGCCGCACCGGGCGAAATAGAACAACTGCGCGCGCCCGCAGGATCTGGCGAATCACAGGCTGCGAACTCTAATCGTGCCCCCTCGAATCGCCATTGCGCTCGAAGAAGGAGTTCGCCTGTATGGATCGTCTCGCGCTCGTATCGATTACCTGTTCCCTGATGTTCTTGACCGCTTGTGGAAGCGCAGGAGGTGAGGGCGCCCCGCCGGTCGCCGCGATCGTAGTCGATACGACTCCGCCCGAATCGGTCGTGCTGCCTGCCGGCGGCGAATTCGGCGACGAGACGGAGCTGCTGGTGACCGCAACCGAGGCCGCGACAATCTTCATCTCGCTGAACGGGGGCGACTTCACCGACGTTGGCGCCAGTCCGGCGAGCATCAAGCTTACTGAAGGCGAGACGACCATCGACTACTACGCCGTGGACGCCGCGGGCAACGCGGAGGCGGGCGTGCACCAGGAGCACTACCGCGTCGATCTGTCGCCGCCCGTGCTGGCGCTGATCGGCACGGAGCCCGCACCGATCCCGTGGCTCGCGGCGGCGGTCGTGGAGTGGAGCAGCGACGAGCTGTGCGACTACACCGTCATCGTCGTGGAGACGGGCGAGCAGATCGACGCCGGAACTCTGGAAGCCGGTGCGAGCGCGAGCTTGGCGCATGAGGCGCGCGACCTGCCCGACGAACCGGTCACGATTCGGATCGAGGCGAGCGACTGGACGGGCCGCAGCAGCGTCCTCGAATACACACTCGAGCGCGTCGCGCCCGTGCGCGTCGCCGTGGCAGAGAGTCCGGGCGCGGTCGTCATCGCACCCGGGGGCGATCGTGCGTTTGTCGCGCGCCGATTCGAAACCGAAATCGATGTGATCGATCTTGCGAGCGGCACGGTCATCGAGACCATCGACACCGGCATTCGCGCGTGGGAGGTCACGCTCAACGCGGACGGCACGCTGCTGTATGTCTCCAACACGCTCGGTCCTGGCGCGATCGTGACGGTCGATGTCGATAGCTACGAGGTGCTCACCGTCGGTGCCGACGTGGGGATCCCGGGTCCTGTCGCATTCTCGCCCGACGGCACGCGCGGTTACTTCACCGACTTTTTCGGTGGCGTGCGGGTGCTCGATACGGATTCGTCGAGCCCGACCTATCACACGGTGCTGGA
>CBDURV010000253.1:0-6401 GCA_965369495.1 uncultured bacterium | reverse complement strand
AAAACTGCCGCCGAGAGAGTCAGTCGCATGGATATCTCCTGTGAGAGGGTGAAGCCCGGAAGTGTACTCCCGCGATCGGGAGTTACGGCCTAATACGCACAGGAGCGGCCAAAGCCCGGTTCAATCGTTGTCGGTAATGTGGATTTGGTGCGCTGTGTCGGCGCCGATGACCGCCATAGAGGCGCCCGTGATCCGGATGTCGATGATCTCGTCGTTCTCCGCGTCGCCATCGTCGGTAATGGTCACGGCGACGACGACCTGCGTGTCTCCCGCCGGGATCGTCGCCTGGGTTACGCCACGAAGATCACTGTCCGCGCGGGGCGTGGCGGTGCCTGCGGCTCCATTGGGGTCGAAGAGCACGACGACATCATGCGCCACCGTCTTGTTCAGGGCGATGGTGAACGATATCGTGCCTACCCCCTCGTCCACGGTCTGGTCCGCCGTGGAGATGGTTACGACGCCGGACGTGTCGGGCATCGTGAGACTGAACGACGTGCTCGTGTCGCTGTTGAGTCCGGGCGAAGTGGCGACCATGAACACGTCCTGGGCGAGCAGGTTCCAGCGCCAGTCGGCGAACGTCGCGATGCCCCCGATGGCGTCGGCCTCCAGACTGCCGCTGCTGAGTTCAGCCGGCGCGGGAAAGACGAAGGTGATCGCCTCGCCCGACGTGCCGTTGCCGAGCGTCTGCACGGCGGTCATCGCGGCGTTGAGCGGATCCACCTGGTAGAGCGTAGGAGGCGTCGCGCCTCCGTCGGGCGAGACGGCGAAGAGCCGGAAGGTCGTGACGTCGAACTTCGTCGCGAGCGTGGCGCAGCCCTGCGACATCGTGCCGCGAACGTTCGCAACGTTGTCGCCGTCAATGACCAGCAGGCGCGCCGGGCCCGTCGGGTCGCTAGCGAGAATGGCGCCCACGTACAGGTTGCCGGAAATCGGATCGATCGCTGTGCCGCGGTAGCCGAGGACGGTGTCGCCCGCGAGGGTGATCGGTATCGAGCTGGCCGGGTTGTCGATTCCGTTCGCCGGGTTGATCGGCACCTCGGACGAGCCATCGAAGGGCAACCCCCAGAGATCGCCGCCGCCATCGAAGTAGAGACCCTTGTAGCGCTGCGACAGGCTGGTGCCGCCGCCGATGATCTGAAGCAGGCCGTTGCCGAAAAAGATGTCATAGGTGAAGAGCGAGCTGTTGCGCGTCACGCCCCAGACGATTCCGGTGTTCGCGTCATCGAACACCATCGCGTCCACCTCGCCCGGCGGAATGACCGCCTCCGGCGGCAGCACGAACGGGCCGTCGCAATCGATGAGTTCGAACGGCGCGTCGTGGTTGGGGGCGCTTTCGGCTCCCACCCCGCTCGCGTGCAGGATTACGTCGCGTTCGAACGGGACGCTCGTTCCGAGCTGGATCGAAACCGGATGGGTTGCCGAGTTGACGAGGTTGCCCCACTGGTCGAGGATCGCCACGCGGAACGTGGGCATCGCCGCGCCGACGGGAACGGACTGCAGCGCGTCGAGGAAGCCGACGCGAAACGCCGCGCCCGGATCGATGTCGAGTTCGTTGGTAACCACGCTCGAACCGCCGCCGCTCAGGCGCAGCCGGTAGTTGAGCGCCGCGCCGGTGAGCCTGATGTCATCGAAACGGGCCCGGCCATTGACGAGCGGGCGCGTGGTGGTGCCGCCCAGACCTGGCAAGGTGCCGGCGGGCAGGGTGCCTGTGCTCGCGATCGAAAGCGTGACGTTGCCGCTCGCGCCGGAGAGGAAGGTGCCGCTGGAATCTTCCGCATGCACGATGAGCACCGTCAGTTCCGTGCCCGCGACGCCGCCCAGAGGCTGCTGTTCGAGCACCAGCACGAAGCTGTCACCGCCGCCGCCGCCGCCGCCTCCGCATGCAGTAAGAAGAAGGCCGGTGAGAATGAGAATGAGCGCGAGGTTGCGGAAGTTCACGGCTACGATTCTAGACAGATATGCGTTGGTTGTCGGGAGTGATGATCGTGTTGTGTGCTTGCCAGGGCACGGTGCGTCTCTATTCGGGAGAGCCGCGGCCGGCCAGCGACGTCGCGACCATCCATGTGCGGGGAGACGGCCGTCTGTCGATGCCCGACCCGAATCCCGGGGACACATCGTTCGAGGCGGCGCTGGTCGGTTTCGACGGTGAGCCGACGGCGAACGCGCTGCACAAGGTGGAACTATTACCGGGTATGCACACGCTCGACATCCAGTGGTCGCGCTGGACCGTGCCGTCGATCGGCACACCGGAGGGTGCGTTCGGGCCGCGCTGGGTAGGCAGCGGCAAGGGGGTGCAGGAGGTGCACATCAAGGTCGTCGCGGGCCAACGCTACTGGCTCGACTGGATTCCCGAGTGGCGCACCGATCGGCCCCCCGGACCCCCCTTACGCATCATGACCACCGTGGATGGTCGCGGCGTGCCGGTAGACGAGTTGGAGTAGCGCATGTTCTCGGACCAGTCTGCGTATGCGGTGCGTTTCGAGTGGGGCATGGGGGGCGTCGATGCTCTCTCGCCCGGTGCGGACGTGACGGTTCTCGTGGACGTGCTTTCGTTTTGCACCTGCGTGGACGTGGCGGTGTCGCGTGGCGCGCGCGTGTTTCCCTGCCGCTGGCGCGATGGCTCGGAGCAGGACTTCGCCGTCACGCACGATGCGTTGCTGGCGCAGCGCGAACGCTGTCTTGAGGGCGCCTACTCGCTCAGTCCCAGTTCGCTGCGGCATCTTCCGCGCGATGCCCGGCTTGTGCTGCCCTCCCCGAACGGCTCGGCGCTCAGCATACGCGCTCGCGAGAGTTCGATCATCTTCGCCGGATGCCTGCGCAACCGTTCCGCCGTCGCGCGCGCCGCGCAGGGCGGAACGATCGCCGTGATCGCGTGCGGCGAGCGCTGGCCGGACGGGTCGCTGCGGCCCGCGCTGGAGGACATGCTCGGCGCGGGCGCGATCATCGCGGCGCTGGGGGGCGCGCGGTCGCCCGAAGCGCAGTCGGCGGCGGACGTGTTCGAGGCGTGTGCCGATCCTGTGGCGCGGCTGCGCGTGTGCAGTTCGGGACGCGAACTGATTGAACGCGGATTCGAGGATGACGTGACGCTCGCGGCGGCGGTCGATGCCAGCGACGCCGCACCCCGCCTCGTTGGAGACGCGTTTACTACGACCGGCGCGTGAAGAGGCCCTAGGTCCGGCGCGTGAAGAGGCCCTAGGTCCGGCGCGTGAAGAGGTACGTGTCCCCTTCGCGTCGTCGGCGGCGATAACCGAAGAGATGGAAGATCTCGACCGTGTACCAGCGCGCGACTTTCGCGTCGACGCGTAGCGCGTCGGGCTGGTCGGCGTCGCGGCGCACGCCGGGCAGGATCGGCAGCAGGCGTCCCATGCGCAGGCGTCTCAGCATGCGCGAGAGAAACACCCAGACGCGGTGCACGCGGCGCACCAGGAAAAAGCCGTCGCTGCCCTGGTCCTGGTAAAGCGGCATCAACACCATGCCCGATTTAGGTGCGCGCACGGGGCCGTCGCTGTCGCGCGCCAGCAGCTCGTCTTTCTCGACCTGCTGGAAGCTTGCGAACCCCGGCTGCATCACGAAGCCGTCTTCAGGCAGGACGGGATGCCGATAGCGGATGTCCACGATGCGCGGCGCACTGTCACGCGCGGCGCGCAGGCTGTGGGTGTGCTCGGCATAACCGGGAATGTCCGCGCTGTCGAGTTGGCCGGCCGCGGCGAACCCGACCCAGATGTACGACTCGTGAATCGCGACCGCATCCTCGGCGCTGTGCTGGCCGCTCTCGATGACGAGGCCGCGGTGGCCGATCTGGCTCATGTAGTCGAGCAGCGTTCCGTCGATTGCTTCCTCGAGGCCGAGGATGATGGTGCCGGGGAGGCGGCGCGCGACGTCGCGGTTCGCGATGGTGTCGGAGAGCACCAGGAACGGCGGGCTCTTGCCGGAGGTCGTGTGCAGGTCGAAGAGGATGAGCGGGCCGCGAGCGCGCTTCGCCGCCTCGCCGAAGATGCCGATCAACTCGCGCTGCTCGGCCTGCTCGGCGGTGTCCAACATCGGATCGCGCAGCAGCATGGCGCGCACCTCCGGCTCGGTCCAGCAGCGGTTCAGGTCGGTGGCGAGGAAGCGGCGTTCCTGGCGCAGCGCCTTGAGGTTGCCCGCCAGCGCCAGCCATTCGCCGCGGAGCGGCAGCGAGAGGTGGTCAAGTGCCGCGCAGACGCGTTGCGCCGCCAGCGCGCCGGCCGGTTCGTTGCCGTGCATGCCGCCGCAGATGACCACGGTGGGACCGGGCTCCTCGCCGATGTGCTGGCCGAGGATGCGTTCGAAGCGGTGGGCTGCCACGGTGTCGGTCACGCGCCCCCGAGGTCCGCGAGGTGTTCCTCGAAGAGTTGCGCCGCCACCTCGATCAGGTCGCGCTCGGTCAGGATGCCGACCAGCTTGTCGCCCTGCACGACCGGCAGGCAGGCGACGCTGTGCTTGCGCATGAGATCGATCGCCTCGAGCGTGGGGGTTTCCGGATGGACGGTGATCGGATCGCGCTTCATGATCTGGCTCACGGGAATCGACTCCCCGCCGCGCGCCCTTCCCTGTGCCAGCAGCCGAATCAGCGTGCGGTGGGAGACGAGTCCCGCCAGCCGCCCCTCCTCGTCCTCGACGGGCACATGGCGGACGTGCTCCCAGTCCATCACGTTGGCGGCGAGGTCGACGAGATCATCCGGTTGCACCGTGAAGAGATCGCGCGTCATGAATTGTCCAACCGTGCGGAAGCTATGGCGCCAGTCGCGCGCATCCTTGATGGTGGCCAGCTCCCAGGTGTGGACCGGCGCGCCGGTTTTCTGGTGCTGGAGCGCGGCGGAAGTGAGCGCCCGGCAGCGTTCGTGCGCCCGCGCGCGGCCCTGCATGCCGGCCAGCGAGTCGAGCGCCCACTGCGATCCGGTGCGCCCGCGCTCGACGCGCTCCTCGATGACGCCCAGGTAGCGGTCGATGTCCGCGCTGTCGATGCCGCGTGATGCGAGGCCCTCGCGCGCGCTCGGCACAAGCTGTTTGAGGATCAGGCCCGCCGCGCTCTCCGTGCGTCCGCCGAACCACGTGAACTGCGCCTTCAGGCCGTGGCGCGCGGCGGCGATGAAGTTCGCCTTGGCGTCGTCGAACTCCATCACCTTCCGGATGTCGCGGTGATCCTCCGAGATGGAGCCGAGCAGGCCGTAGTAGAGCGCCGCATTGGCCATCTGGTCGATGACGCTGGGCCCCGCGGGAAGCACGCGGTTCTCGATGCGCAGGTGCGCTTGTCCTTCCGACCAGCCGAAGCAGGGGCGGTTCCAGCGGTAGACGGTGCCGTTGTGGACGCAGAGTGCGCGCAGGCGCGGCACCCCTCCGGCGGCCAGCA
Organism: uncultured bacterium; assembly: GCA_965369495.1. GTDB lineage: Bacteria > Planctomycetota > PLA2 > PLA2 > PLA2 > JBCDBY01. Next base: position 1,030 of record CBDURV010000253.1, on the reverse strand, counting down.
CCTCGAGCGCGTTCTCCTCCACTTCGTCGGCGATGAGCACGCGGAAGCGCGCGATGTCGTCGCGAAAGATTTCCAGCACCGACCGGTCGATCCAGCGATCCCCGAAGCGCACGCGCGGGCGCTGGCCGCGAGTGCGCTGCACGTTGGAGCGGTGATCGACGGAGTGCTCGAAGAGCGCCACGCGCGTCTCGTGCCAGAGCCGTTGGCCGAGTAGCATCGGCGAGTTCACGGCGGCGGCGAGCACGGGCGCGGTGATCGCCTGAGCAAGGTTGTAGAGCGGCGCGAATTCGTCGGGTGAGACCTGGAAGTGCAGCTGGAAACTCGTGTTGCACGCCTCCAGCATGACGTTGTCGTGAACGACGAAGAGCTCGTCGATGCCCTTGATGCGCGCCTGGAAATCGCCCGCGCGCAGCTTCACCAACGCGGCGTTGAGCATCGCGTAGCGCGGTACCGGCGCCATGTTGTCGAGGGTCAGGTCGGAGAGCTGGAGCGTCGGCAGGATGCCGGTCAGGAACACGTCGCCGCGCTCGGCCGCGGCCGCCTTGCGCAGCCTCGCCACGCGTTCCTCGATGTCGAGTTCCATGCGGCGCAGGCAGTCGCCGCCGAAGTCGCTGGGCGGCAGGTTCGTTTCGAGGTTGAAGCGCGCCAGTTCGGTCGTGAACTCCGGATCGTTGATGCGCGCGAGCACTTCCGTGCCGATGGGGGCGGGATGTCCGGCGCCATCGACGAGGAACACCTCCTGCTCGGCGCCGATGCGGCGCACGCCCGTTTCGATCAACCCGCCCTCGATCATCAACTCGAGCGCCTTGACGTCATCGAGCAAGGCGCGCAGAAAATCCTGATGACGCTGCTCGTCGAAGCTGGTGGGCGTGGTGTGTTCTCCCATCGACACAACAAGAGCTATCAGATCGAAGCGGGGCTGTCAGCGATTCGCGCCGCCTGATACAGGCCTCGAAAAAGTCCTGATTACGGGTCTGTAACTTGGAGGAATGGTGTCAGGCGCCGTACCACCAAGTTACTCGCGGGCGGG